>JAZLDV010000124.1:0-2914 GCA_045614925.1 Coprobacillaceae bacterium
ACTAGAAATTATAAGTCTATAGATATAGCAAAGGCTATAAATAGATGTTATGAAGATATATCTAAGAGAATTAAGAAGCTAGAAAGTGATTTTATATTTAATTACGAGATAAGATCACAAACCAAAGTAGCATATTACATCTATATGTCAAAAGATGAGGGGGTTCAGTTTTACTTAATAGTACCAACAATCTATGCAAATATGTTTTTAGAAAAACTATCTACTAGTTGGGAGAAGGTAGAGGTTAAGAAGGTTGATGATATACCTAGATTTAGTGATACATGCCAGAAAATGAGTATGGAGTATAAAAGAGAAGAGGCATTATCTTTAAATCTTATAGATAAAAAATCCTGTGACTTATTAGAAAAACAGTTAAATGTGATAAACATGATGCAAGAAGGAGACAGGGTAGGAATATATTATAACTTCAACTACAAAAGTCAGTATAAGCAATTAGGATTTAGAACCAAATACAACCAAACAATGGATAAAATAAAAGATGGCAAATCTATAGAAAAGATTAAAGATAATAAATCAATATGTAAGATGTTATTAAGAATATTTGTAATGACGGGGGAAGAGATACTAGCGACGATTGGAGAAATACTAGGAGAGAAAAGAAAATCAAATACAGACACAGTAGCTTTAAATAAGAAATTAGGTATACTTCAGAAAAAAGACTTATCAAAATACACAAAAGACAAAGGGCAACTCGAAATAATATCAACTCAAATACTTCTTATGAGCGATTCTAATACAACAGAAAGAGCAAAGGCTAATATTTCATCATTAGCACAATCATTTAATGCTCTAGATGGCGATAATGAACTCAAACCTAAAAGTATAAATATCAAAAGAAAAATAGATTTAGATAAAGCTAAACTTCCTATAACATCTAATGATATGAGTGTAGAGGAGGTTGGATGCTTAATAAGCCAGGGCGGGAAAGATTTGATTAAGAAATATAAGATAGAAGCTAATAGTATTCATGAAGAAGATGCTCCTGATATATGTAAAGAAGGTTATATAAGTATAGGAACAGCTAAGAAGGGTAAATCATATAAAGCATATTTTAATCCAAATCCGGACCAGGATACTGGGTTAGTTATAGTAGGTAAACAGGGCAGTGGTAAGACTGAATATTTAAAAAACTACTCAAATGACTCTATACAACATGATGATAGTTTAGTTGTATTAGATTATATAGCTAACAATGACTTAGCTTCTACAATAGAAAAAGTAGTCCCTAAAGATAGGTTAATAGTACTAGACTTAAGCAAGAAGGAAGGACTACAAGCACTAGCATACAATGAATTATATTATGATGAAAATGATGATATGATGGAGAAGTTAGATGTTATAGCAGCAAAGACACAGTATTCAGTAGAATTAATTAATGCTATAAACTTCGGCCAGGACCTAACAAGTGCCATGAGAAGATACTTTGTTAGTGCAGCTAATATAACCTATGCAGTAAATCAATTTGCAAGCTTTAAAGATATAATAGATTGTTTAGAGTTGTATGATGTTAGGATGAACCTTATAGACTCTATACCAACTGAATTTAATAACATGTTTGATGATGATATAAACAACCTAAAGAAGCTTAATGATAAACACACCAAAGGAGACTTGAAAGGCGAAGATAATGGAGAGACATGTGAAGGAAAGATAGATAGAATACTAGATAGAATAAGTGTTATGAGAGAATCTATGCGTACTAAATATATGTTTAATAAGTCTCCTGAAGATAATATAAACTTTGAAGATTGTTTTAAAGAAGGTAAGGTTATTTTAATAAAGATGCGCCAGGATCTATTTGGTGGACATATAAAATCTATGTTATCACTGTTTTTTACAACTAAAATATGGATTGCTTGTATGAATAGAAAATCTAAATCATTAGAGTCAGAAGAATTAAGAAGAGTTCATTTCTTGATCGATGAACCACACCAAGTGCCAAATGTAACTAAATTCTTAAGTCCAGTACTGCCTCAAATGCGTAAGTTTAGATTGAAACCAGTATTTGCTACACAATCATTATTGCAATTGGAACATATAATTGATGATATGAAAAGTGCAGGATTTAGCTATATGCTATTAGCTGGATCAGATAAAATTAACCACAAACTTCTATCAGAAGAATTATCTCCATATGATGCAGAGGATTTATTAAACTTAGAAAGATTCTACAGTTTAAATCTAGTGCCGGATGAAAAAGGGATATTAACACCATTCATAACTAAAATTCCGCCTAAAATAAAAATATCTAACCCACCTAATGAAGAAATTGGCGATAAAAAATCTGAGTCCAATATTTTAAAATTCCCTGATAAGGCAGTGTGAATTAAAAATAGATAATGTTAAATTTTATATTTTTTTTAAAAGTGGAACATTTTCTTTATACATTTTCATATAATTTCCTAAAGGAACTTTAGTGACGTAGGAAATTATATGAATTATATATAAATAAGCATCTAATCCTGGTCATAAGAAAAAAATAAAATTCAAATTAGTAAAAGCAAATATTGGAGTTGGTGCTCTTATATTTGCTTTTTATTATTAACTTTATTGAGCAACCTTTGAGTTACCACTTATATGTTTTAGCAGGTAATAATTATTAGCCTCCCTTATCTATTGTTTCTACAAAATAATCAAATTAATACAAAAATATTGGTAAAATAAGTAATTAATTGTATTATTCCATATCTTAAAATAATAATTTTATTTTGATTTTACAATTTAATTGAATAATTTAATAAAAAAAGTACTAAAATATTATTGACAATAAAAAAAATAGAATATATAATCGATATGTACTTTTAAGAAAAAGGAGAATAAGGAAAATGCCAAACAAGTTATTAGGAATGAGAAAGGCTGTAGGAGTTACTCAAACTGAGATATCAAATTATCT
>JAZLDV010000125.1:0-4315 GCA_045614925.1 Coprobacillaceae bacterium
AACCATAATATTTCCTTGTTTTTTTATATTTCTTTTATTGTTTAAGATATATCTCACATATCTATATGAAAAACGAATTCCAGTCACTAATACAAATAATATTAATGTATTTAAAATCACATAACTTCTAGGAACTTCAAATCCAATAATATTCATAACTACAACGTTTACTAATCCTGCAGTTAGTGTCGCCATAGTAGAACTTTCAAGTTCTGCTACACTTGCATATCTCCATAAACTTGTATATAAACGAAACGCATAAAATATCGCTATACTTATCACAATATTAATAGGCGCATAATTTAAGATTGACTGTAAGAATTCAGGCGCAATCGCACTAAAATCAAACTCAAATCTTATCCATAACGCTAAAAATGATGATAGAAATATAACTATCATATCTATAATAAGTAATAGACTCGCTCTAACTCTAAACTTAGAATCTTGACTTAATTTATCCATTTTCTAAACCTCCATATACTTTTTTACACAATCATCCCATTATTCTTATATTACAATATTTGTATGATTTTGTCGATAAAAAGATGCCACTTTGCAAACTATTTACTGAACCAAAAAGTTGCTAAAAGGTTGATAGAATCAATACTTTTTTAAACATAAATAAAAAAAGACCATACGGTCTTTTTTGTTAGATTTCTTTTAATGCTTGAGCTAATTGATCTGGACAAGATGTTTGTTTTGCTCCACATCTTACTCCTTCAATTCTTGCGATAACATCATCTTTGTGCATTCCTACTACTAATTTAGAAATACCTAATAAGTTTCCTGGGCATCCTCCTAGAAATTTACATTTAGTGATGATTCCATTATCATCAACACTTACTGAAATAAGTTGTGAACATGTTCCTTTTGTTTTAAAATTTAAATCCATTTTTATATCCTCCTACTTTAATCTATCTTTATCAAAAATATAAATATTTTCATTATCTTTTAATCCGTTAGACATTCTGATCTTTCCATCTTCTAATAACCAGATTGCTTCTACTCCATCCAATGAATTCACTAATTCTAATCCTTCTTCATAATCCATTAAGAATAATGTTGAACTTAAGAAATCAGCTAATCCACTATCTTCACATACTATGCTGACACTTCTAAAATAAACAGCAGGATATAAAGTATCTGGATCAATAAGATGATGATACTTGATACCATTTATATCTTCATAAAATCTTTGATAGTCACCACTTGTTACAACTGATTTTCCATCTACAATTAAGATTCCTTCATCATATGTACTTCCATCATATGGTTCATGTGAATAGTTTCCATCTTGTGGAGATTCTATTCCTACACAGTAATGTTCATCACATCCATCAATATAGTCACTTCCATTACTTTTAACCATTCTATTTCCATAGCTTGCTACGTTTCCTCCACCACTTAAGATAAAGCTTTCTACTCCCATAGCAATCAATTCATCTTTAATTAATTCTATCGCATATCCTTTTGCTGTTGCACCTACATCTAAAGATATATCTTTATCTTCGATATAAACAGTATTATTTTCTTTATCAACTTTTATCTTATTGATATCTGTATGCTCATTGGCTTCATTTAGCTCATCTGAGGAAGGAATTGTCCCTACCCCATTATTTGCTTCTGCTTCACTTCTATAATCATGCCAGATAGAAATAACACTTCCAAAAGCAATATTTACTTTGTTAGAAATTGTATTATATCTTTCTTTACATAATTCAATCAGATCAATTAATGAGCGATCAACTACAACTTCTTTTTCACCAGCAAATTTATTTACAGTATAAACATTATTCATTCCTTCATATTCATTATATTTATCAAAAATATGATCATAATGATTTAACTGTTCTTCTATGTATTCACATTGTTTATTGAATTCTTCTTCACTTCTAGAATACGTAATATATGTTGTGATTGTATCAAAAGGACCTACAAATGTTTTTTTATAATATTCATAATCAGGTTCTTTTTTACATGCACACATGCATAAACATAAGACTAATAACATTAATATCTTTTTCATTTTATCACCGTGACTATTATAGCCTAAACAAAATAAAAAAACCATGAATTTATTCATGGTTTTTCATTTTTTGTTTAAAACTAATTATTTAGCTTTTGCGATAGCAGCTAATGGACCATCGATAGTGATTGTACATCCAGCAGCTAAGTCAGTTCCAGTATTTGGAGCTTTTCCACCATGGTAATCCATAGTTTCTACAGCAGCGATTTCAGCTGTAGTTTTTCCGATACAGAAATCTTCGAATGCTTTAGCTTGTTCATTCCATTCTTTACCGATTTGTGAAGCTCCAGCCATTCCGTAATCAGATCCTCTTTCAGATTTAGTTAATTGAACTTTTTCGCTAATTTGAGCTACATCCCATTTAGCATAAACAGTTTTTCCTTCAGCATCTAAAGCTAATAATACGATATCAGTATTTACTTGAGCTTTTTCAGCATCATTTGCCATAGTACGTCCTAAAACGATTGAATCAGCTTTAGCTTCAACAGCATTTTCAGCAGCTTTAGCTACAGCAGCTAAGAAATCATCAATTACGATTGTACATCCAGCAGCTAAGTCAGTTCCAGTATTTGGAGCTTTTCCACCATGGTAATCCATAGTTTCTACAGCAGCAACTTCTGCAGGAGTTTTTCCGATACAGAAATCTTCGAATGCTTTAGCTTGAGCATCCCATTCTTTACCGATTTGTGAAGCTACAACCATTCCGTAATCAGCACCACGTTCTTCTTTAGTTTTGTCTAAAGCACCATCAACTGGTGAAGATTGAGCTACGTCTAAATCGATGTATTGGATTTTTCCATCAGCATCTAATCCTAATGCTACGAAAGTAGTATTAACTTGCCCTTTTTCAGCTGACCAGTTAGATACAACACCTAAACCAGCTTTAGCAAATTTAGCAGATGCTTCTTTTTTACATCCAACTAATGCAGTTGCACATAATGCACATACAACTAATACTTTTAACATTTTGTTCATTGTTTTTTCCTCCATATAATATTTGACGTCACTATTATATATGCCTTTTGTATTTGTTACAAGACATTTTGTCGAATAATGTGCCGTTTTTTAACTATTTTACATAAAATTTACATAAAATAAAGGTATTCAAAAAAGAAGATGATTACTCATCTTCTTAATATGTATTATGCTCGTTTTCATCAATACATTTTTGTATACGTGATTGCACTAATTCAGCAATTTCCTGACTTGATAAGTCTTTGTATTCTTCATGATATAATGGTTTTAAATAGTGAATTTGTGTATCTACAAATGCCATTGAATTATCATCAAATACTCTATAACAGTCAATTAATGCAACTGGTACAATAGGTGCCTGTGCATCAATTGCTGATTTAAAGGTTCCACCTTTAAATTCTAACATTTTATTTTTTTGTTTACATCTTGTTCCTTCAGGGAAAATAACAAAGCTTATTCCTTGTTTTAATTGATTTGTTGTTTCTCTGATAACTTTCATAGATGCTCTTAAATTTTGTCTATCAATAGGTAAATGTTCCATGATATCTAATAAGTCATTGACTACAATTGTATCTTGTAATTCTTTTTTATAAATAGTTTTAAATGGTTTATCATGTGTATCAACTAAGATTAATGCATCAAACATACCTTGATGATTAGGTGTAATAAGATATCCCTGTTCACTAGGCAAGTTTTCTTTTCCATATACATGAATACGTACTCTTGCTCTTTTGTTAATCAATTTAATTAGGTTTTGTACATAACCAAAACGTTCTTCTAAAGAAGTTGTGTCCATGTTCTTTTTAAAATATCTGATTTTTAATAATAATCCAGGTATTCTAAATATCATGACAATTAATAAATATATTACTCTTTTCATAATTATCCCTTTCTATAAATCTGTAAATCAAATGTTTCAAATGGAATAGTTTCTTTTAATTCAAAACCATATCCACTAAAATCAGGGAAATATGTTTCTCCAACATATTCACCAGGAATTCTAGAAATCAATAATTCATCAGCATATTCTAATGATTGTTTATATATAGAAGCTCCACCACTAATATATAAATCTTCACCTTTTTCTTTATATTCATTAATAACTTCTACTAAATTATCTCTAATTTCAATTCTATCATCTTCAAATTTATCAAACGATACAACAATAGTATGTCTATTAGGTAATGGTCTTCCAATTGCTCTATATGTTGTAGAACCCATTAAAATAGTTTTATTAACTGTTGTATTTTTAAAATGTAATAAATCTTCTTTATTAACCCAAGGCATACCATTAGAAGAATCATTTTTACCAAT
>JAZLDV010000126.1:0-2985 GCA_045614925.1 Coprobacillaceae bacterium
AATAATAGTTTTTATAATATTTAAAGAAATATTAGCAAATTTTGATAAATTTCAAAAATATATATAATGAAATTAGGAGGTGAAAATAATGTTTAATGAAGTTATAATCATAGGAAAACTTGCAAAAGAACCAACTATAAAAGAAACACAATCAGGGATAAAAGTCGCAACCATGATACTTGATGTAGAAAGACCTTATAAAAATAATTTAGGCATCAGAGACCATGACTATATAAGCTGTGTCATCTGGAAAGGAATGTGTCAGCAAGTCATTGATTGTTGTAAAATAGGAAGTTTTTTAGGTGTAAAAGGACGTATACAAACTAAAACAGTGAACACAAGTGAAACATTAACTTCTACAATTATGGAAGTGAAAGTAGAACATGTTGAATTTCTAGACAAATTTTTAAAATATGAACATTAAAAAAACAAAGCTAAATAGCTTTGTTTTTATTGTATTACAACAAATGCGACTACATATTCATGTTCGTGTGAAATACTAATGAATGCGTTGGTATAATTAAGGTAAGGTGCTCCTGTTTCATCGTTTAAGATAGAAATATCTTTGAATGGAATTTCACCAATCCCTTTTTTTAATGCCTTTAAAAAAGCTTCTTTACCCGCAAAACGACCACCTAGATATTCTAGTTTTCGTCTGTCATTATTCAAATCACAAAATACCTTATATTCTTCATCACTTAATATACGTTTAACAAAATGATGATTATGAATGTTTAAACGATGTAATTCAACTATATCAACACCAATACCAGTCATGTTAATCTTTAAATTTCTTTTCGTATAAATTCATTAATTCGTCTAAACTCATAGAATCATCTATTTCGTCAATTAAAGAATCTTCAGCTGTAGAGAAATCTAATTTGAATTCCCCAGTTCTTTGTTCTATAATTTTTAATTGGTCTTGTTCTTCTTCAACAATTGATTTAATATTTCTTAAATTATTTTCAACTGATTCTTCTTTAAATACTACAGGTTCTTTTTCAGCAACCACTTCTTCAGATTCATGATGTTCAATATCATTCCCAAAAAACGGACTAATAATTTGAATAAGACCTTTATTATCAGTTTTTGGTTTTTTAGATACTACAGGTGTTGCTTTTACTGTAGTTTTCTTTTTTTCCTGTACTCCGTGCATTGGTGAAATAATTTCACTCATAACATATGGCTGATCTAATAAAGGTTTTTTTGTTTGTTTTTTAACAGTGGTTTTGTTTTCTTTTTTTTCTGTTTCATTTTTAGTTTCTTGTAGATTTTCAGTTTTGTCACTGTCATCTTCAAATACTTCTTCATCATCATAAATTAAAGGAGTACTAAATTTTTCGATTCTTCTTTGCTCAATTACAGGATCTACAATTTCAAAACTTTCTTCTTCACGTTCATTAACATCTTTTTGTCCAAATAATTTTTTAAACATATAAATCCCCCTTTACTTTAAAAAAATGAATCACCAATGTTATAGCTATCATCTAAAACTAATATTCCTCTTACTTGAGGTGCATCTTTAAGATTTAATTCTCTAGCGGAACATAACATACCATCTGATTTCACTCCTCTTAATGATGAAGGTTTAATCATTAAACCATTTGGCATTACTGCTCCAATTTTAGCACAAACAACTAATTGATTTAAAGCTACATTTGGTGCACCACATACAATTTGTAAAATTTCATCTTTTACGTCAACTTTACAGATATGCATATGATCACTATCTGGGTGTTCTTCAATTTCAATAACTTTTCCAATAACAATATGATCATCATAATCACTAGTTACTTCTTCTAAATCTTTTTCAATTAATACTTTATTTAATTCATTTACAAATGCTTCATCAATTTTGATTTTACCTTTATTTAAATTGCTAAATAAAGTTGAAGCATTCATAATATTATATCCAATAACTTCATCATCATGTTTTAATACACAAACATTATCAAGCAAAATTGTTGAAGTTACCTTTCTTTCATCATTTAATCTAACTAATAAAATATCTCCAATGTTATCATTGTTATAAAATGCATGTAAATTCATGTTAACTCTCCTATTTTAAATTATTTATAAATTCTTGTACTTCTTCTCTAGTTTTTCTAAGTTTATTTACAAATCTTCCAACTTCATTACCATTATCATATGCAACAAAAGAAGGAATACCCATAATTTCTAAATCAATACATAAATCAACCAATTCATCACGATCAATATAATAAAAAGTCCATTCTTTATTATCTTCAACTAAATCAGCAATATATGTTTTTAAAAAATGACAATCAGGACACCAAGTTGTTGAAAACACCATCATTGCATTTGAACTATGAGATGCTTTTTCAAATTCTTCTAATGTAGTAATTTTAATTAGTGTATCCATAACTATTCTCCTTTAAATGTTGTTACAATTCTATAAATCGGCCCAAAAGGTGAAAACTTTCTTTCATATTCAGTTTGAATATTATCATCATAACCTTCACTATTATGTAAATCTAAGCAAACATCATGAAAATCTAATCCAAACTGCTGAAATGAAATTAAAGAATATTCAAATAATGAGCGATTATCTGTTTTTAAAATCAATTCTCCATCTTGTTTTAAAATTTCTTTAAATACAGGTAAAAAAGTATCTGAAGTCAAACGTCTTTTCGCATGTTTTTTCTTTGGCCACGGATCACTAAAGTTTAAATAAAGTCTATCAATTTCATTATTTTCAAATACTTCATTTAAAAATAATGCATCTTCTTTCATTAATCTTAAGTTAGGCAATTGACTTTCTAATTCATTTACTTTTTTTATTGCACCTACTAAAACACTAGGAAACTTTTCAATACCAATAAAATTGATATCTGGATATCTTTTGGCATTTTCAATAATAAAATCCCCTTTACCCATTCCTACTTCGATATAGATTGGATTATCATTATCAAATACTTTTTTCCAGTTCCCTTTATGATTTTTTGTGTCTAACACAACAAAGTG
>JAZLDV010000127.1:0-17424 GCA_045614925.1 Coprobacillaceae bacterium
TATGGGTGCAAAAATATTCAAAAATGGGTATTGACATTTGGGATATGATATGGTATAATGGGTACAGAATTAAAATTAATTAGATAAGGAGATAGAGATATGGGTGTTATTATATTGACGGGGAAAAGTTGTAGTGGGAAAGATAGTGTTAGAAGAGAATTGGAAAAGTATAACTTTAATAATATAGTAAGTTATACAAGTAGACCTGTCCGTATAAATGAAACCAACGGAATAGATTATCATTTTGTAGAGCGTGATACGTTTGAACAAATGATAAACAATAATGAAATGATTGAATACAGGGCTTACAATACTCTTTTTCTTAATAAACCCGACACTTGGTACTATGGTCTTAGAAAAGATACATTAGACCCTAATAAAAAGTATGTAGTTATTCTTGACCTTGAGGGTACAGAAAATTTTATAAAGTATTATGGAAAGAAAAACTGTTTTGTAGTTTATATGTGTTGTCCTAAATCAGAACGAGAACGCAGAGCAATCGAACGTGGTTCATTTGATAGAACTGAATGGAATAGGCGTGTATCTGCTGACGAAAAAGATTTTAAGGCTAAAAAATTAAATAAACTTACAGATTTTACAGTTGTCAATATGAGTGATGATATTAATGATTTACCTAAAATATCAAAAGTGCTTAACAGAATATATGTTGAAAAGTTTAATAAGGAGGTATAATAGATGTATGGTATAAGTAGCGGTGTTCTATCTAATAATGTAATTAATATTCATAAGTTTATTAAAAAGAATAATCCTAATAGAATCTATCTTGATGTAGATGGTGTTATATGGCACTCCTGTCAAGCCGTTTGTGATGTAATAAATAAAAGATTTGGCACAAATGTTCAAGGTAATGAGATTTTAAGTTGGAATTTTAAAGAACTTAAAGAAGGTTTAACAGACGAGGATATTGAATATATATTTGGAGATTATTATTTCTTTAAATGCGTGAAATGGATAAATGGTGCTTTTGATTTTATTCTTACTTATAAAGATAAAATTACCATTGTAACAAAAGGTACTCCTTATAATTTAAGTCGTAAATTAGAAGCCTTTAATGAAATTGGACTTAATATGGTTATGTGTGGATTATCTATAAATAATAGTAAAGGCGAAATAAATATGGAAGGGGGATTACTTATAGATGATTGTACTAATAATTTGATAGAAAGTAATGCCACACATAAGATACAATTCTTAGAATATAAAGATAATAAAAATGATATTCGGGAATGGACTAAAAATTGGAACGGATTAAAAATGTATAAATGGTAAATTAGTATTGACAAATGATTTGTTATATGATATAATATAATCACAGTAACATAAACTTTATAAAAAGGAGATAAGATATGAACGCAAACAGAAAACTTACAATTAACTTTTTAATTAATGGAGAACTTGACCACGTTATTAAGCCCAAGAAGGGTAAGAGTATTAAGCATAGGGCAACTAAGAAGAGAGATAAAATCTTTAAGAAAGATGCAATAGATATAAATGTAGATGTAGAAAAAGAAGAGGTAGATGAATAATGACAGGCTTTGAAATGTTTATGTTCGGTTCAGTAGCATTAATGTTTGCCGCTATGTTTGTATTTGGTATAATATGTTTGGTAAGAAGAGATGATATTAAGGCAATTAAGAATATGGGTAATGATATTCCTAAAGATGTGGAAAGTAATAATCGAAACATACGGGATAGAGATAATAATAGCCATATTTATAATAATGGAACTGATAACCTGTACGATAGTTCTATGGGAAACATTCACAGGCAAGAATCTAGTAGACGAAATATTCAAACTACTCGATGCTACGAAAACGGAGAAATAACTAATTTATGTGCTATTATTGCACTTAAAAACATTAAGCGTGAATTACAGAATATGTTAACTTCTGTTGAAAAAGATGCTCTTGATAAAGCCGTAGATAATACAATAATAGTAGAAAAATTAAAAGCATTTATTGATAATGTTGAACTTGAAGATATTGACATTGACGAATAAATATGATATAATATCTTTATGAATAAATGGACAGATAAAGACAGAGAATTATTTAATGAATTTATAAATGAAGTTCTATATGAAAAACTAACAACACAAGACTACCATAATATAATGCGTAAACTTGGTGCGAATTATAATGGTAGTCGTTTTAATACCATATGTCATAATGTAGATGGCGGTAAATATAATCTTGCGTTTAATGAAGATGATAAATATTTTACCTGCTTTAGCGAATGTGGTTGTTCATATTCTCTATTAAGTCTTGTTAAAAAGCGTAGAGAACTTTTAGGTGAGCCGTGTTCTACATATCGGTCAATGAAATGGATATGTGAGCAGGTAGGTATTGCTTTTAACTTTAAGGAAGAAGTTAAAGAAGTTAATAATAATATCTATAATTGGCAGAATTTATTACGCTATACAAAAGAACATAAAAGTTCTGAAAATAAAATATATTCTAATTCTATACTTTCTGAATTAGAAGATTGTATTTATACTCCTTGGATAGAAGAAGGTATAACAGAAGAAACACAGGAAAAGTATCAGATTAAATGGTATAATCGAAATCAGCAAGTAGTTATTCCTGTTCGTAATATTAATGGTGATTTAGTTGGTTGCCATTGTAGAAACACCAATCCCGACTTAGTAGCAGACGGAATGAAATATATTCCCTTACATATGTTATGCGGTGATGAATATAAGTTTCAAATGGGATTAGAATTGTTTGGTCTTAATTATAACAAAGTTAATATTGAAAAGGCTAAACAGGTTATTCTTTTAGAATCACCAAAATCGGTTATGCAATTTGATAGTTTTTCTATGCCTAATATTTGTGCAGGTATGTTTGGTATGGGATTCTCATTACAGAAACTTAAACTGCTTTTAGGATTAGATGTGGACAAATTTGTTATTGCCTTAGATAAACAGTATGAAGAAATCGGGAATACTGAATATAAAGCGTGGGAAAAGAAAGTTAATAAGATAATTGATATAGTTCGACCTTATGCTAATGAAATAGCAGTTATATGGGATAAAGATAAATTATTAGATTATAAAGATAGTCCAACAGATAAAGGTGAAGATATATTTATACAGTTATGGAATGAAAGAGAGGTAATATAATATGAGTTATTTAACTGAGCATAGGGATGAAATCTTTAAAAAGTATTCTAAAGAAGAACTTGTTAAGGATATTATTAGTTATATTAATGGTAGCGGCAGATTAAGTAAGGTTCTTAATCAGTTTTTTGAAGAATGTATTTTTAATTGTACTAATGCCCGTGGTAAGAAAACACCAATGGAAGCATTAGATAATGATGAAGATATGAAATATATTTTATCTTATATATCTACTAAAACCAATTTTTATACAGGTAGCGAAGTATCTAATGTAAAATCATTCTTTAGAAACGCAGGTAAACTTGCCTGTAAGGTTGCTAACTTTCCACCTAAAGAAGCAAGAAGTATATATTTTAGATATTTTCCTAATGCTCTTACAGATAAAACTCATAAAATCAACGTTCTTGATACAAGTTGTGGATTTGGTTCAAGAATGAGTGCCGTTCTTTTAAGTGGACATAACTATTTTGGATTTGACCCTAACAAAGAATTACAAGAAAAGTTATTTGAATGTGCTAAGTTTTATTATGATAATGGATTTATAGATTCAGAACAGAAATGTGATTTATATTCTACGGGTTCAGAAAACTTTATTCCCGAATTAGAGAATACAATAGACGTGTCATTTACAAGCCCACCATATTTTAATTTAGAAACTTATTCTAATGATGGTGGAGCAAGTACAGAGAATTATAATAATTATCAAGCGTGGTTAGAATATTTTGTAAAACCGACAATTATGAATACTTATAAGTATCTTAAAGTTGGTAGTTATGCTATGATTAATATAAAAAATTCTACCCGTGGTGGTAAGGAAAAATTGTTTGACGATTGGTATAATATCTTTTGTTCTATAGATGGATTTGAACCTTATGAAGTATTTGAAATGAATCAGACAAGTACAAAAGTTGTAGGATTGTATGCTAATTATGACCCTACACATTATCAAGGAGCAAAAGAACCCGTAATGTGTTTTAAGAAAGTGAGATAGATATGAAGTTTAATATAATTAGAATTGCTACAGAAAACGATTTAGAATTTATTTATAAATTATGGTGTAAAAATTCTAAAACGCTTGGTATTTGTTGGCGTGGAATGATATTAGATGATATAAATAAAGAAAACATTTATATCATAGATAATATAGGTTTTGTTAGAATTAATGAAATGAAAAGAAAGCCTGTTGTTAAAATAAATGGAATTTGCATTGTAAAAGAAGAACGAAATAAAGGGTATGGTAAACTATTTATTAATTATATAATTGATAAATTTGACAAACCTATTATTTTAGAAGCGGTCAAAGATGCAGAAAATAATTTATTTTATAATAAAATAGGTGAAATATATGGAGAAAAACAAAGTAAAAAAGTTAGCCTATATAAATATGTAATTAACAAAGAAAATCATTATTTTGATAACAAATGGTAAGGAGGACAAAATGCAATCAATTAAATATAATTACGAAATTCCAAAATTTTTATTTGACATATCACAATTATATGAATTATATAGTGATAAAGACAATTTAGCAAATAATATTAAATACTTTTCGTTAAATAAAAATTTAAAGAATATGATAGAAATATTAGAAAAAGGACTATGTTGTAATCATAATTATAATTATAGTTCAGATATATATAATTCTAGTATTTTTAATTATGATAATAATAATGTTATTGTTTGTTTTAGTGGCGGGAAAGATAGTGTTGCCACCGCTAAATATTATAAAGATAAAGGATATAATGTTTATCTTTATCACGTTAAAGGAATAAATTATAGTTATCCCGATGAATATGAAAGAGCAATAGATATTGCTAATTATTTAAACCTGCCTATATTTATTGACAAAATTTCTTTGTGTGGTAAGAATACATATTTAGAACACCCTATGAAAAATCAAATTATAGTTAGTATGGCATTAAATTATGGAATAACAAATAATATTGGAGTCAAAATTGCATACGGAGATTTTTTATCAGATAAAATAAATGAAGGGTTGTTCGATAGAAATTGGAGTGACACGCAGGAAATGTGGGAGAGTTATATTCTATATATTAAAAGTTATATAGAAAATTTTGAATTGTTAATACCATTTAATAATTACTTAAATACACTTGATGTTGTTGGTAAAGATATTGTACTTTTAAATAAGATTCAAGGTTGTATTACTCCACAAAGATTTAGAGAAAAGTTACATAAGATAAACAATGAAAAATATAATAATTCAAATGTTTTAGAACATAGATGTGGCAGTTGTTGGAAATGTTGTGTAGAATATATTAGATATGCCGACACAGGAGTTTTACCTTATAATAAAGAATTTTATAAACATTGTGTTGATATATTAAAGAAAAAGTTTAAAGAAGAAAAACCATTTTTACCAAAACCTAAAACAAACAAAGATATATATAATGCTTGGTTATTTGGAATAGACTATGAAAAAAGTTATATGAAAAATCTTGACAATTAAAGTAAAGTGTGATATAATATAATGGAAAAGGTTATAGTTATGGAACTTAAATACAAAAATCATAGTAGAAACGGACTTAAAAACAACCACGTATATGTGGCTAAGATATTTCCACCAAAGAACAAACTGTATGTTTATACCATTCAGTTTATGTTTGATGCTACCGACCAAGAAGAAATGAACTTGGAATTAACATATGCGTCAAAAATATCTATTAGTCAGAACTTTGAATATGATAAGTTGGAGATAGAAGAGTGAATATTAATTTTAATTTAGGTAATGGTCAAGCCGCTACTATGGCTTTAGCAGAAATATGTAAAAATCATCCCGAATGTAAAGATTGTCCTGTAACTTTAACAAGGGCTATAAAACTTGATGGAACTATGGTTAGTTGTTCTACTGAAATTATAAAACATATACAAAGAAAAGCAGGTAAGAATGTCTAAGGTTAAATGTCGTTATTGTGGCAAAGATATAGATAAAGAAACCGCATATAGTGTTAAAAAAGGACAATATTATTGTGACGAAAATCATTATCTATCATCTTTAGAAAAGAAAAAGAATACAACTAAACATAGTTATAAAAGTGTCGAAGGTAGCGACAGGAGAGATTATTCAGATTTCATACAAGATTTATATGTTAATAAATATGGATGGAATAAAAAGAAACTGAATTGGCAAGTTATATTTTCTCAGACTAATAATCTTTTAAAGGCTAATCCAAGTTGGACATATGAAACCATTAAATATATTATATGGTATATGCAGGAAATTTTAGAACTAAATCTTATAAGTGCAGAATCGCATTGGTCGCCTTTATCACTTGTTGATTATTATGCGTTAGATGCAGAGATTTATTATAATGAATGTGAAAAGGTAAGTCAATCTGCGGAAAATTATTCTGATGATACGATAGTTATTGTTAAGTCAAAAGATAAAAAGATTAAATATAAACCTATGGAGTTTGACGATGAAACCAATTAAAACACACAGATGTAAAGAACTTTTAGAATATAACAAAGGTAACTATAAGCCGTGTTCTGTTCAATATGATACATTTTTTAAATATTTTAAAGAAGAAAAACCTGCTTGGATTTTTAAATCTTTAGAATGGGGTGACGAATGGGATGTTGAATGGATGGATAGTGTAGCAAAGATACAATTTTGTCCGTTTTGTGGGGTAAAGTTAGATGAGATTAATTGACGCAGACGCTTTAAAAGAAGATTTAGATACAATAAATCCTGCATATCATCCTATGACATTTTGGTTAAAAAAATCATAGATGCACAACCTACAGTTGATATAAGAATACCTGTACAAGTAATAGAACATAGAGGAGGTAGAAATGGGAATAAATCAGATAATTGAAATATTAGAAAAAGAAAGAGAATGTGTAAAGCGTAATGTTGGTAAGGATTGTGATAGAGATTGTGGTAATTGTGATTTAGTTCTTGAAGATGAAGAAATACTTACCGCTTATACATTAGCAATTAGTATTCTTAAAACAATTCAAGGTGACAGAAAAGTAATGAATACAACTAATCACGTAGCAGGAGGGTATAATGAATTTACCATACTCTAATTCAACAACAGACAGGTTGTTAGGATGTTTGATTCAATCCCCTACACTATGTCTTGAAGATAAATATAAACTCGATAAAAGTGAGTTTAAGATAAATAAGTTTCATCAGATTTTATTCATAAGTATTTACAATCTTGCGATTAATGGTTATAAGTCGATTTCAATATTTGACCTTAATGAGTTTTTAAAACCATACACGGCACAGTATAATGTTTATCTTGATAATAACGGAGATAGTTATATTGAAACCATTGTAGAACTTACAGATATGGAAAACTTTGAAGGTTATTATAAAGACTTTAAAAAGTTATCGTGTCTTAGGTCTTATAAAGAAAACGGCTTTGATATAACTAATTTTTGGGATGAAGAAAAGACAGATGAAACCAACTTAGAAAACGTTAATAAATATGAGATAGAAGATATACTTAATTATTACGATAATATTAAAATTAAGATAGACAAGTTATATTTACAAAGAGAACGTGATATTGAAGAAACACAGGCAGGTACAGGATTAGAAGAACTCAAAGAAAAATTACAGGAAGAACCTATGTATGGTCATTCTTTTTGTTCTGAATTATTAAATACAGTTACAAGAGGAATGATAGACGGACAGATAAGTTGTTTTTCAAGTCCAAGTGGAACAGGTAAGAGTACATTAGCAATAGCACAAACCTGTAATTTATGTGCAAGGCAGATATGGGATTATGATACAAAACAATTCATAGATAATCCTTGTCAAACAAAGAATGGAGCATTATATATTCAATTTGAATTAGACAATGTATCTGAATTATCAGTAAAGTTTTTAGCATATATAAGTGGTGTTCATTTTAACACAATACTTAATGGCAAATATACAGACGAAGAAAGTTACAGGATAGACAAGGCTATTGAGATATTAAAAGAAAGCAATATCCATTTATCATATATGCCTAACTTTACACGTAAGAGTATTGAGCAGACACTAAAAGAGCATATACTTGATTATGGTATTGATTTTTTAGCATATGATTACATACAAGATGGTAGTGCGATTAATGCAGAAATGGTTAAGTCTAATGGTGGTGTTGGATTAAGAACAGACCAAGTATTAGCAAACTTATCAGATTTCCTTAAATTAATGGCAAGAACTTATGATATTCCTGTTTATACGGCTACTCAGACAAATGCTAACTTAGGTAGTGTAGAAGCAATCGGAGTAGAATCAATCGCAGGTTCAAGAGCCGTTGCAAATAAACTTGATGTTGGTGGAGTATTCTTACCACTTAGACCGAAAGAACTTAAAGCAAGAGAATTACTTGAACAGGAAATAGGCTATCGTGGTTTTGGTTTACCACACGCCACACATATATATCATATGTATAAGGTTAGATTTGGTAGTTATCCGCAGAATATAAAGGTATGGGTTAATGTAGATTTAGGAACAGGAAGATTAATAGATTGTTTTTGTACAACGTGGGATAATCAAGTTATAAAAGTACCTAAAACAAAATTAGAGAAAGGAGCAGTATGAAGCAGAAGCATTTTATAGACATTCAGAATATCAGAGAAGAAGATACAGAACTTAGAAATAGAAACACATACGCTTTTGATAAACCTTGTAAAATTCAGATAACAGAAAAGTTTGATGGTTCAAATGCGTGTGCTTGTTGGGATAATGAAACTAATCAAATGGTTGCGTTTTCTCGTAAACAAGAGTTATCATTTAGTAATACACTTAACGGATTTTGGAATTTTGTTCAAGAGTTTTCAGAAGAAAGAAAGGCGTTGTTTAAGGAACATTCTAATTGGCGAGTATTTGGAGAATGGTCTAATAAAAATAAGATTATATATGCCGATACAGGAAATAAAAAACATTGGTATGTATATGACATATATGACGCTAATTTAGGTTTATGGCTTGAACAAGATACAGTTAAGGATTTTTGCAAATTAGCAGGACTTGAATATATTCACGAATTATATTGTGGTGATTTTATATCTTGGGAACATTGTAGGTCGTTTATGAATAGTCCTGCTTATGGTGATAGACAAGAAGGTATTGTTGTTAAAAGAGCAGACCTTGATAATTGGGATGACCACGATATTAAAGCACCTTGTTATCTTAAAATAGTTAACGAAGATTTCAAGGAATCAATGAAAACTAAAGAAAAGATAGTTGATGTTGAAAGAGAAAATGCTAAAGAAGAAGCACGTAGAATAATGGAATCTATCTGTACAAAGAATCGTGTTGAAAAAGAACTCTTTAAAATGCGTGACGAAGGTATTCTTCCCGAAAAGATAGAACCGACAGATTTTAGAACTGTTGCGATGAACCTACCCAAAAGAATATATGCAGACCTTATCAAAGAAGAAAAAGAACTTGTAGAGGCTTGTGGTGAATTTGGCGGTAAAATGTGTCAACAGGTTAGTATGGGTATTGCAAAAGATTTAATATTAGGAAAGTAGGTATGATATGAAAGAATTAATTGATACCGCTAAACTTATGGTAAGTAAAGATTACCAAGACAGATTTAAGGCTGAATATTATCAACTTAAAATCAGACGAGATAAGTTATCAAGAATGATATTGGATTATAACGCAGGAAAACTTGAATTTGTGCCTATTAGCAGTATTTACCTGTTAAACACACAACTTGATTGTATGAATACTTATCTTAATATTCTACAGATGAGAGCGATGACCGAAGGAATAGATTTATAAAATATTTTAAAAGGGGTTGACATTCAACCCCTTTTATGATATAATAGGGGAGTAGAGGTGAAAAATATGAAACAAAACTTACGTTGTTATGCGTGTGTGTATTGTACTACGTGTGATAAAGAACAAGAAGAAAAATGTGCCAAAGAAAATTATATGTTGTTTGCAACTAAAGACGATATTAGACTTTGTGATTTAATGTGTGGAGAACCCCAAAAAGATGAAGATTAATGAGATATTTGAAAACAATAAACCTGTTACTGTAAATGATTATCTTAAATATTGTGGGGTTAAAGATGTAAACAAATATCTTAATCCCACTTGGGAAATAGATAATCCTAAAGGTTATTATAATATAGATGAAGCCATTAAAATGTTTGTTAAACATAGCACTAATCTATATCCCACATATATTATTTGTGATGCTGATTTAGATGGTATTACAAGTACGGCTATTTTATATAGTTATATGCTAGACCTTGCTACTCAATGGGGTGAAAATTGGGATATAAGAATTTTAATACACGATGGTAAAGAGCGTGGATTGCAAGATAATGAAATATTTAGTCATATTAAAGAAGATATGCCTAATCTTGTAATTATTCCCGATGCAGGTAGTAATGATAGAGAACAAGTAAAATATCTTAAAGAAGAATATAATATAGACGTATTAGTTCTTGACCACCACGATATTGAAACGCCTATTGAAGATGGCATTTTAATTAATAACCAATGTGAGATGAACACAAATATATCAAAAAATGGTAGTGGTTGTCTTGTAACCTATATGTTTCTTAAAGCACTTGATAAATATTTTGATAGAGATGAAGCAAATAATTATATAGATTTGGTTGCACTTAGTCTTATATCTGACTCTATGGATATGAGCGACCAACAGAACAGGACTTTTTATCATTATGGTCTTGAAACAATAGACAATATTAAAAATATATTTCTTTATAAGACTTTTGAAAAGTTTATCGGTGATAATCCTTATACGCAAAGAGATATTTCATTTAAGATAGTTCCTAAGTTTAATTCGGTTGTAAGGTCTACTGATAATGAACTAAAGAAAAGAATAATTGAATGTTTTATAGGTTGTGAAAATAATATTGATGATATTTTAGATAAATGTGCAGAATGTCACAGAAATCAAATTAAGTTAGTTGACGATATTATTAATCATCATAACGATGAAATAAATAAAGCATCTGAAAATAATATAGTCTTATTATCCTGTGATGATATGCCAAGGAGTTATAGCGGTTTAGTTGCAGGTAAGATTATGAATATCTGTAATAAACCTACTATTATCGGTAAGATTAAAGATAATACGCTTATAGGTAGTTTGCGTAGTCCTATTCCTTTTCGTAATGAACTAAATGAAAATAATTTGGTAGAATGGGCTATTGGACACGAAAATAGTTGTGGTATTTCTATTGCTAAAGATAATATTGATAAATTAGTAGAATATTATAATGCCGTAGAAATCTCATATGAACCCCATACAGACGTTTTAAGGTCTTATAGTATAGAAAGTATACCCGATAATGTTTTTAATCTTTTTGGGGCAGAATTTGACGTTCTATGGGGATATGGTGTTCCAAAGCCGTTATTTGAAATACATAACATTATATTTCACCCATCTGACATACAAATACTTGGTGCTAATAAACGCACCATTAAGATTATTAACAATGGTGTCAGTTTCTTAATCTTTAATGTCACAAAGAAACAGAAAGCAGATTTAGGGCTTGGAGTTATAATTGATGGTGAGTTTTATGAAAGACTTGACCCATCATCTGATAAAAAATATCGTTTGTCCTGTGTGGGAAATTTATCGGTTAACCGATATAAAGGTTATGTAAACAATCAAATGATAATTGATAGTTTTACTGTAAGTGAATATAAACCTAAAACGGCTCAAAATGTATTTGGAAAGAGGTAAATATGGCTCAGAATAAAATGAGAAAAGAATATCAACGCCAATTCACAAAGAAACTCAGAGAAACAAACAGAGTTATTAGAGAAGATAATTTATGGCTTGGCAGAGTAGAAGTAAGACAAATATCTGCACGTTGGGAAGAATTTTCTGATGGTAGTGGTGGTATTTTACATACTGTATTAAGATGTATTGATAAGAAAACTCGACAATATAAAGATTATTGTCTTGAATATGCTCCTTGGATTAGAACAATGAATTGGAAAATATCTTATGATATTCTTAATGAATTTTTTGTAGAAGATTTAGATGTATGGAGAACAGGAAATCCAAGAGATGAAATATTTGATTGGACTAAAACCCCTGTAGACCCTAAAGCATTAGAAAAAACAAAATGGCGTGATTTGAGTATTAGTTTATATCAGTTAGTAAAATATTAAGGAGATAAGTATGAAAGTTATTCAGAATAATAATGTTCAAGAAAATGTAATAGAAGAAGAATATATTTGTGAAGAATGTAATTCTATTTTTGTGTATGACGATTATGATATTTATGTAGATAAAGATGGAGAAGAATCTGTTACCTGTCCTTGTTGTAATCATAGATGTATTGTTAGTGTTCCTGTGACAGAAAAAAATATTGAATTTCCTAAAAGTTTTTATCATTTTGGTGAAAATAAAGGAGCAGTTAAAATTGATAATAATGAAATAACTTCTCGGATTAAAGAATCAATCGTTTGGCTCAAACGTCATCCCGAAGAATCTTATAAATATGTGGGTAGTGGAGATACATTTTTATGTGTATTTAATCACGAAGATGAATATTATATAATGGTTGCTAAAAATTATTTTGATTCACATATTGACAAATAATAATTTGTATGGTATAATATACGTGTAAGGTTGATAAACAAGTATTAAAAGTTGTCAAGACAATAAATACTACGTCCGTGGAACGCTTGGAGAGAGAACTCCATTATCAACATCTACGAAATCCATAGTAGCCTCGTGTGATTGAAACTGCACACTCAACCTTACAATAGAGTAAATTAATATGTTAGATATGGAGAAATTAGAAGTAACAACGAGAGAAATAACACATAAATTGTATTCTAAGTGTAATACAGTTAAAGTATATATAAACGAAGATGATGTTGTTATTGTAGAAATTAAAGGTGGGTTAAATGGTAGTGGTGAATGGGAAAAATATTTTACTGATTTATCTGCAATTACAACCGCTTTAAAATGTTTTTATAAAAATGTTTGGTTGGTAAACCTTAATGTAGATGTAATTGATGATATATGGTACGCATCTTTTGGAATAAGATAACAAGGAGATAAAATATGAAGAAAGAAACAAGAGCAAAACTTATTTGCAGAAAAGAACTTCCAAGTGGACATATTGATATGTTTGAGGTGATTGTACTCGTTACGGATAAACAGGAAAAGAAGAAATATTTTGAAGAAATGGGATATAAAGTAGATATTAAGTAATGTTAAATAATGATTCTAAGGGAAAATTAAAAGAACAGGCTGAATTTTATAGACAGTTATTTCTTGATGGAGAAATAGATGTTATTTATGCTAAAGATATGATTATGCCTTATATAAATATACTTAACAGAGAACGTGAAAAATTATCTAAAGCATATGGTCGATATTTACCTACCATAACCTTTGAAAAATTTTTAAAAATCTATTGACATCTGCTCCTTTTTATGATATAATAGAGTTACAAAGTAAATATTGACCTATTGGTTTTACCTCCCTTATACATATGGTTCGTTAGTCACCTACAAGGCTAACAGGGTCTAGCATATGCCCTAGAATATCGGGATAAGATATATGCTTATAAGCACCTATGACGGAATTGGCAGACGTAGCAGACTTAAAATCTGCTGATAGAATTATCGTAAGGGTTCAAATCCCTTTGGGTGCATTAAACGCTTATGCTAGGTTCTTGTGTGGGGAAGTTCCACAGACTTTTAGTTAACGCTTAAATAGGCGGTGTCGAGTGGGTGTACAACCACTTAAAAGCATAAACTTGGAACATTTATGTAGACAGAAAAGAATAGTTATTCATAAAAAACTAAGTTCCAATAACTATTCGGGTGGTATAAAGATGCTCAATAAATGAGATACGTTAACCACTTGGGGGTATGGTGTAATTGGTAGCATAACGCTCTCCAAAAGCGTTGATTTGGGTTCGAGTCCTAATGCCCCCGTTCTACTGTTAAAACGTTAATACAGTAGACAATATTCAAATGGTAGTATTAAGGGAACGATTAATAATCGTGTGAGGGTGGGAACGTAAGCGCAACGTTATAACAGATATAAGAGTATGAATATTGTTAATTTTGATATGGTGTAAGTGGATAGCATATCGGGGTAAAATTGCACCCGAAGATTCAAGGTTCAAGTCCTTGGTATCAAGTATCCCATTATATCACGTTAATTCGATAAATCTACTATTAACAAATACAATAATATGTGATATAATATAAATATAATATAAATATAATATAAATATAGTCATATTATTTATGAAACACTCTCTTTTCAAAAATATTAACCCTTTTATCGTATCAAAGACTATATTATTATTATATTTGAAAAAGATTAACATATTGTGGTGGCGGAATAGGTAGACGCTGATGATGATAGTAAGATACACGCTTTCTTGTGGACACAAACATTGGCTTAACGTATATAAGCGATGAAAATCGGTGTTGAAAGTGTATTATGTAAGGTGCAAATCCTTACCCACAATAGTTGTTAGGTCGCTCCTAACTGATGTGTGAGAGAGCAGGACACCACACAAAGAATGACAATGCCGTGAAAAGTTGCTTACTTAACCACAGTAAGAACGTAATGAGGTAGGTATTTAATAACCTTCTTTATCGGAACTGCACAAGGGGAAAATGGGTAAGGAAAATAAATAAAAACAAATCCTTTCCGTGAACTCAAAACAAATATCCTTACACAGTAGGTTCGATTCCTACATTCCCCATTTGAACATTTACAGAAAGGAGTGTAAAGATATGTTCAAGAAAGATGAATTGCTTAAAATCGAAGAACAGATAAAGGAACTTGAAAGTAAGCGTAAGGCTATCCTTGATGATGCTAAGAAAGCCGAAGAAGAAAAGAAAAAGGCTGAGTTGGCTCAGAAAAAAGAACGTGAAAAGGAAGTACAGGACGCTTATGAAGCGTTTTTAAAGAAACTTGAAGCGTTTGAAAAGGACTATGGGGTTGTAGCCGTTAAGTTTACAGGTAGTTTTGGTTCATTCTAAGATTTTAAAAAGTAAAGATTTAAGAACAAAGATTTAGAAAAGTAAAGATTTTAAGAAAAGTATTGGAGAAAAAATTATGGGATTCAGTTTTAGTAAAGCAAAAAGAGAAAAGTCTAAACCAAGAATTTGTTTGACAGGTGCTAGTGGTGGCGGTAAAACGCTTTCTGCTCTCTACCTTGCGTTTGGTATGACAGGTGATTGGAATAAAATTGCCGTAATTGATTCAGAGCGTGGTCGTGCGCTTATGTATGCTAATAGGTCAGACCTTGGCACAGGTGAATTTTTACATTGTGACCTTGAACCTCCTTACACAGTTGACCGCTATGTTGAGGCTATGCGTGAAGCCGAAAAGATTGTTGGTGAAGATGGTATAGTTATTATTGATAGTGGTTCACATTGTTGGAAGGGTGAAGGTGGTGTCCTTGATTATAAGGAACAGGTATCAAGTCAGCGTGGAAAGACAGATTTTTCAGCGTGGAATGATGCAGGTAAGGTACAGAACAGATTTATCGACACAATTATGGATTTGAATTGTGGTGTTATCGTAACACTTAGGTCTAAATCTGAATATGTACAGGAAAAAGACCCCGAAACAGGAAAGAGTACAGTTAGAAAACTTGGTCTTGCACCTGTTCAGCGTGATGACTTTGAATATGAGTTTATGCTTGTTATGGATTGCGATAAGGACACACATAACGCAACCATTATTAAGGATAACACATTCCTTGATTCACAGGGTTGGTTTGGTAGAATTACACCCGAACTTGGTAAGACACTTAGAGAATGGATGAATGAGGGCATTGAGCCTACTATCTACACTTGTGAATGTTGTGGTAAGAAAATTAAGTCTTACACATTTGAAGATGGAACTACAATGTCACCCGAAGAGATTGTAGCAAAGTCTAAGGAAACATATGGCAAGGCTATGTGTATGGATTGTGTTTTTGAACTTGCAGAAGCACAGGAAGAAACTGCCGAAGAAGAAACAGTAGAAGAAACCGAAAATAATCCATTTGAAGAAACAGAAGAATAATAAGGAGATAAGATTATGACAATTAATGATGTTGAAGTTAGACAGGCAGAGAATAATGAAGTTACAGTTGGTGTAGTATCTGAGTACGATATTAGAGTAGCAGAATGTACAAGAGAGTGTGAGATTGACGGAGAAACAAAGCGTATTAACTCTGCTTGGATTGGCGGTTCAATTATTGTAGAGGTTAATGGTAATGCCGTTAGACACTCATTCAGATACCTTGACACTATTCGTCATAAGAAGAATGGTGACGAGAACAAGATTTTTAAGGGTCTTATGACCGCACTTGGTTATGACGTTACATATAATGAGCAGACCAAGAAACTTGAATATAATAAGGTTGGGGAAGGTCTTGTTCCCAAGGTTGAAGGTAAGATTACGTTTGTAGATGTTAATAAGCAGGTTACCGCTACAGATGAGTTTAAGAGAACAGGTGAACCTACAAGAGTTAAGGTAAGTTCTAAACTTGGTCTTAACGAGGCTCTTAACAAAGACCAAAGTGACCTTGTGTTCTATAATGAACTCCCTATTTCATATATTTCTACAACCAATGTATCTGATACTGATAGTGCTATCTTTACAGTAGAAGGTGTTATTAAGGATATTGTAGATGAATATGATAACAATGGCGGTACAACAGGTAGATACCTTATTGACCTTGTAGTTCCTAACTATTTCGGAGTAGATGTATTCAATTTCGTAATGCTCGATAAGTGGACTAATGCCATTGATGGTGAAGAAGTAGAGTTTACCAAGGAAATGTTCTACAATGCTACAGACGAGGCTAATTCGTTCTGTAAGGCAGGTGATACTGTTAAACTTAGCGGAGATATTGAAGGACACTCATTTGGGTCAGTTGCTACAGTATCAGACGCTAAAAAGACATTCGGTGGTGGTGCGAAGTCTGTTAAGTCGGGATTCACACGCATTGAGTGGACAGTTAAGAGTGGTGATTTTGTAGAAGATTCAGAACAGTACGATACTGCTATTATTGCCAAGGCACTTGAAGAGCGTGAGATTACTCTTGATAATCATTATAAGCAGAGGCTTGAAGATTATAAGAATATGAATACAGGTAAGGCTGAATCTAAGCCTAGTGTAAAGGGTTCTGCTAATGGCGGTACAAGTCCGTTTGGTGGTTCTGCACCTAAGTCAAGTCCTTTTGGAAATGCTAAGAAGTCACCTTTTGGTTGATAAGTAAAATTAAATTATAAAATATTAAAAGAGTGGGTTGACATTCCCACTCTTTTATGTTATAATATA
>JAZLDV010000128.1:0-25273 GCA_045614925.1 Coprobacillaceae bacterium
GGACTATCAAGTGTCTTCTTAGCATTAATTTCATTGTTATGGCCTCTAGCAATTCTATATTCATTTGAATATATGGAACATGAGCATAATAAGAACAGATTCTTTATGTTTTATCTTATAACTTATGGAATTGTTATTGGGCTTGCGACAAGTGCAAATCTTATTACTTTTTATTTTATGTATGAATGTTTAACTTTAGTAACGTTACCTTTAGTAACTCATCATGGAGATAATAGAAGCTTAAGAGCAGGAAGAAACTATTTTAAGTATTCTATTTTAGGTGCTTCTATGGCATTTGTAGGAATGATGATTTTATATAAATATTCATCGTCTTTAGATTTTGTCTATGGAGGATCGTTATTAAAAACTATTGAAAATCAAACTATTGTTTTAGCTGGTTATATGTTAATGTTTTTTGGTTTTGGTGTCAAAGCAGCTATTTTTCCATTCCATGGATGGTTACCTCAAGCAGGTGTTGCACCTACGCCAGTAACAGCTTTATTACATGCTGTTGCAGTTGTAAAAGCAGGTGTATTTGCTTTAATGAGAGTGACATATTATTGCTTTGGATATGAGTTCTTGTCAGGAACATGGGCACAAAATATTGCTTTAGCATTTGCTTGTCTGACTATTGTATTTGGTTCAACTATGGCATTAAAACAGCAACATCTTAAGAAAAGATTTGCTTATTCTACAATCTCAAATCTATCTTATATTGTAGTAGGAATTGCGATGATGAGTCCTTTAGGCTTATCTGCTGCATTAGCTCATATGTTCTTTCACGGAATTATTAAAATTTGTTTATTTTTCTGTGTAGGCGTTATTATGGAAAAAACACATAAAGAATATATACCAGAAATTACAGGTTATGGATTAAAAATGCCTTTTACATTTGCATGTATGACAATAGGGGCATGTGCACTGAGTGGTATTCCTTTATTTGCAGGATTTATTTCTAAATATGCTTTAGGGATTTCGGCTGTGTCACTTACTTCTTCTTGGAGTATTGTGATTATATTATGTTTATTACTTTCAGCTGTTTTAACTGCTGCTTATACATTTGAAATTGTGATTCATTCTTTTGTAGTAGATAAAGAGTTTGATATGCAATTGATTGAAGGAATTAAAGATCCAAGATGGTATATGAAATGGCCATTAGGAATTCTTTGTGTATTAATGATTGTATTTGGTGTTGCAGCAAATTCATTTATTGAATTTTTAAATATTATTGCTGCAGGATTATTATAGAAGGAGGAACGTTATGGGAATTTTATTACTTATAGTGACTCTTTTACCAATATTTTGTGCTTTACTTGTCTATTTACTTAAGAAAAAATCTTTTGATTTACAGGCTAAAATCTGTAATATCGTAACGATAATAGAATTTGTATTATGTACTTTATTATTGGTTTATGTTGTTTTTAGAAAAGAAATAACATTTAACTTAAATGATATATGTGGTTTTACATTGATGTTAAAAGCTGATGGATTTAGAATTCTATATGCACTTATTGCATCATTTATGTGGATGATGACAACATTATTCAATAAAGAATATTTTTGTCATTATAAAAATAAAGTGAGATATATGTTTTTTAACCTATTAACTGCGGCAGGTACATTTGGGGTATTCTTATCTGCTGATCTTATGACATTATTTATTTATTTTGAAATAATGTCACTTGCATCTTATGTTATGGTTGCTCATGATCAAAATGAAGAAGCCTTAAAAGCTGCAAGAACATATATAGTTGTCGCAGTAAGTGGTGGGATGATTATGCTAATGGGATTATTTATGCTTTACTCAATAACGCAGACTTTAGAAATTTCCCATTTATATGAAGCGTGTGAAAAATTAATTCACTTAGATCATACTTTAAAAACACCAATCTGGATAAGTGGAATTTTAATGCTTATTGGTTTTGGTGCAAAAGCTGGTTTATTTCCATTACATATATGGTTACCAAAAGCCCATCCTGTAGCACCTGCACCAGCCAGTGCTCTGTTATCAGGTGTTTTAACAAAGACAGGTGTTTTTGGGATGCTAATTGTGAGTATGGAAATATTTAGAGAAGATACACATTGGGCTATGCTTATTTTAATTTTAGGTGTAATTACAATGTTATTAGGAGCTTTATTAGCAGTCTTTTCTACTAACTTAAAAAGAACATTAGCATGTTCTTCTATGTCTCAGATAGGATTTATTTCTATTGGTCTATCTATGTGTATTTTTTTAGGACATCATAATGCTTTGGCGGCTAGAGGAACAATATTGCATATGGTAAACCATTCGTTAATAAAATTATTATTGTTTATGGTTGCTGGTGTTATTTATATGAATGTTCATAAACTTGAATTAAATGATATTCAAGGTTATGGAAGAAATAAACCATTATTAAAAGGTTTATTCTTCATTGGTGCTGCTGGTATTAGTGGTATTCCTTTATTTAATGGTTATGTTTCTAAAACTTTAATTCATGAAAGTATAGTTGAATATATAGTGATTTTAGAAAAATCATCTTTCTTTACTTTAATTGAATGGTTATTTATTATAGCTGGAGGATTAACTTTAGCTTATATGACAAAATTATTTATCTGTATATTTGTCGAAAAAAATAAAGATGAACAGTTACAGGAAAAATATGATAATCAGAAAGTTTATATGAATAAAACAAGTTCGATTGTTTTAATTATCTGTGCATCACTTTTAATTTTAATTGGTGTTATACCAAATATAACTGCTGATTCTTTAGCAGACTTATCACAATCATTGTTACATGCAGGACATTTAGATCATTCAGTTCATTATTTTTCTATGGTTAATCTTATTGGTGGATTGAAATCTATTGCGATTGGTATTGTTGTGTATTTTGCATTTATTCGTTTATTCTTAATGAAAAATAAACAGTATCGTTCATTATGGATAAAATGGTTAGATCTTGAAACATTATTTTATGGGCCACTTATGCAGCATGTATTACCGTTTTTAGGAGCATTTATATGCAGAGTAATTGCGAGTATTCCAGAATTCTTATTAATGATTTTAAATAAGACAATATTTAAAAAGACTGAAATACCTAAAGTTATTGAAGATGATTTAAAACCAGGTGAGTTACAGGTATTTAAAGAACCAGTATTTGAGGATTTAGGAATTGAATCAAGTTTATCGTTTGGCTTGTTAATGGCAGGATTAGGTGTTGCTCTTGCAATGATTTATGTATTATTTTCATTTCATGTAATATAAAAATATCACTTCATATGAAGTGATATTTTTTTAGTTCCATAATGTGAAATCAAGATAATAAATTAATGGATCAAACATTTTTGTGTTAAATCCATAACAGCTGCACTGATCATAATCTCCATCCCAGTCATTATTAAGTTTATCTAATAAAGAAGGAACATCATCTTCATTAATATCCATTGTGATATAAAAATCAATGGCATTTTTTACATGAGGACAATCTCTTGATGCAGAAATAGAAAAATCAGGACAAATTTGTAAAAAATGATTTTTAACAGCTTCTTCATCATTTTTATCTGAACTAGATACAATAACATATAATCTTGCTAACATATAAACACCTCGCAATCTTATTTTAACATAAATGTGATAGTCTGTTAAATAACTAAAATCAATTTCATTGTTATCTGTTAGATGATGTTCATTTTGATATTATTGAAAATAGTTATTTTTCTTGTTATAATAAATAGTATCTATAAATGTGTAAGAAAAGAGGTGGACTATGATACAGGAAGTGAAATTTAATAATAAAAATATTAATAATTTTAGAGACTTTGGTGGATATATGACAGACTCTAAAAAAAGAGTTAAATCTAACATCTTTTATCGTAGTGGTGCTTTAGCTTATATTGATAACAAAGAAGATTTAGAAATCTTTAAGTCTTTAAATATTAATACAATTATTGATTTAAGAAGTGAAGAAGAAAAAAGCGAATTACCAGATCCTGATTTTGGTATTCGTCATTATGAAATATGTGGGATTGTGGCTGAAAATGGAGATGAACTTAATTTTAGTCCTAAACAGATATTATCATTATCAAGAATTAAATATTTGAATTTTAAAAATAAAAAATCTTTATTTGATTCTTATTTTACATATTTTTATACACGTTTATTATTTAATAATAAAGCAATTCAGCTTTATTTTGATGAATTATTAAATCATCATGTGCCTATACTTATTCATTGCAGTGCAGGAAAAGATAGAACAGGATTCTTTGCAGCATTGTTATTATTAACATTAGGTGTAGATGTACAAAGTGTAAAAATTGATTATTTAAATAGTACTTTTTATAGAAAAGATAATATTCAATATTATTTTGAAAAATATAAAACTCTTATTCGTATTTGTCCTCCTATAAAAAGAATTTTTTATCTGACTCAAGGTGTTATAGGGGAAAGCTTTGATTTATTTATGGATCTTATTTATGATAAATATGATGATTTCTATACTTATATTAAAGAAGAATATGGAATAGATGAGGAAAAAGTTAAAAAACTAAAAGAGATGTATCTTGAAGATGTGAACGCATAAGCGTTCACTTTTGTTAAGGAGGTCTTATTATGTCAAAGTCAGTTAATTTGCTAGAAGGAACAATCTGGAAACAGATATTATATTTCTTTTTTCCTATATTAGTAGGAACATTTTTTCAGCAGTTATACAATACAGTCGATACGATTATTGTAGGACAGTATTTAGGAACGCATGCACTAGCAGCAGTAGGGTCAACAGGAAATCTTTCTAATCTGATTATTAATTTCTTTGTTGGTTTATCTTCTGGTGCAAGTGTTGTTATTTCTCATTATTATGGTGCTAAAGAATATAAACATGTATCGTCATGTGTACATACAGGAATTGCATTAGCTTTTATTAGTGGAATCATAATGATGGTTTTTGGATTTTTATTTTCTAAGCAATGTTTATTTGCTATAGGAGTTCCTAGTGACATCATAAATGATGCTTCTTTATATATGAAAATATTCTTTTTATCTATGGTTCCTGGATGTGTTTACAATATTGGTGCAGGAATCTTAAGAGCAATTGGTGATTCAAAAACACCATTATATTACTTAATTGTATGTAGTATTATTAATGTTGTGTTTGATTATATTTTTATTGTTCCTATTCCTTTAGGAATTGGTGGGGCAGCACTTGCAACAACATTAGCACAATGTGTATGTGCTGTTCTTGTTGTTTTAAAATTAATAAGAAGTCAGGATTGTTATAAACTTGTATTGAGAAATATAAAAATCCATACATATATTTTAAAAAGAATTATTAAGATTGGTGTTCCTGCGGGAATTCAGTCTAATATGTATGCTTTTGCAAATATTATTTTACAATCACGTATTAATCTGTTTGGAACAACTATTATTGCTGCCTGGTCAGTATTTGGCAAAATAGACTCATTATATTGGATGATTTCAGGTGCATTCGGTGTGGCGATTACGACTTTTGTAGGTCAGAATTATGGTGCACGTTTATACAAGAGAGTAAAAAAAGGTGTTTTAAGTGCACTGATTATGAATATGTCTGTTGCATTTATTTATAGTTTTGTTATGTATAATTTTGGACAATATATTTGTTATATATTTTCTGATGACAATGCATTAATTCTTGAATGTGTTCAGATGATAAAATTCTTATCACCATTTTACTTTACATTTGTATGTGTAGAAATTTTCACAGGAACTATGCGTGCATGTGGAGAATCATTTAAACCTATGCTTGTTACATGTTTAGGAATCTGTGTTCTTAGAGTTGCATGGGTATTATGTGTTTCTGTTCATTATGAATCTTTTAGTATGATTATGGTGTCTTATCCTATTACATGGATTACTACATCATTATTGTTTATTTTATATTATATGTATTTTAAAAAGAAAAAATTGAAGGAGAATATATGAAAAAGATTGTAATTGGTATTCTTGCTCATGTTGATGCAGGAAAAACAACATTATCTGAGAGTATGCTTTATTTAAGTGGTCAGATACGTAAATTAGGGCGTGTTGATCATAAAGATGCTTTTTTAGATTATAACAGTTTAGAAAGAGATCGTGGAATTACAATCTTTTCTAAACAAGCTATTATTACACATAAAGATGTTGAATTCACATTAATTGATACTCCAGGTCATAGTGATTTTTCTGCAGAGATGGAAAGAACATTACAAATTCTAGATTATGCTATTGTTGTAATTAATGGAATGGATGGTATACAGTCTCATAGTGAAACAATATGGAAATTATTGAATCATTATAATATTCCAACATTTTTATTTATTAATAAAATGGATTTAACACCTTATAGTAAAGATGAATTATATGAATCTATTCAAAAACAATTAAGTGAACATTGTATTGATTTTGAATCAGAAGATTTATTTGAAAATATTGCATTATGTGATGAAAAAGTATTAGAACAGTTCTTAGAACATGGTGAAGTTGATATTCATACAATACAGACTATGATACAATCTAGAAAAATATTTCCATGTTTCTTTGGATCTGCTTTAAAACAAATAGGAGTAGAACAATTCTTGGATGCATTAAATATGTATACACTTCAAAAAGATTATCCAGAAATTATGGGTGCAAAAGTATTTAAGATTACTCATGATGAAAATAATCATCCTTTAGTTCATGTGAAAGTGACTGGAGGAGAATTAAAAGTTAAACAATTAATTAATGAAGAAAAAATTGATCAGATTCGATTATATTCTGGTTTAAAATATGAATTAGCACAAAGTGTAAGTGCTGGAAGTGTCTGTGCATTAAAAGGAATTAAAGAATTAAAAGTGGGGGATGTCTTAGGATATGAAAAAGAAATGACACCACCTGTGTTATCTTCTTATATGAATTATAGGGTTATCTTTGATCCAAAAACTGATTTATCAAAGATGATTAAAAATTTAGAACAATTATCTAAAGAAGATCCTACTTTACAATTAAAATATGATGAAAATTCTAAAGAAGTAAGAATTCAATTGATGGGAGATATCCAGATTGAAGTCTTTAAACATATGTTTTTTGAAAGATTTAATGAAAATATTTCATTTGATCAAGGTAAAATCTTATATAAAGAAACAATTAAAGAAACAATAGAAGGTGTTGGGCATTTTGAACCATTAAGACACTATGCTGAAGTTCACTTATTGTTAGAACCATTACCATTAGGAAGTGGTCTGGTATTTAAATGTGATGTTAAAGAAGATGCATTATCTAAAAACTGGCAAAGACTTATCATGACACATTTACAGGAAAAAACACATATAGGTGTTTTAACAGGATCTCCAATTACTGATATGAGAATTTCTTTAATTGCAGGAAGGGCACATATTAAACATACTGAAGGTGGAGATTTCAGACAGGCAACCTATCGTGCAGTTCGTCATGGTTTATCAAGAGCTGAATCTGTCCTGTTAGAACCATACTATCAGTTTGAATTACATATTCCATCTTCCACATTAAGTCGCGCTTTATTTGATATTGAAGAAATGAAGGGTAGTGTGACAATACCAGAAGATATGACTAGTGATATTCTTGTTTTAAAAGGAACAGCCCCTGTTTCTAAAATGCAGAATTATCAAAGTGAAGTTATTTCATATACAAGAGGAAAAGGTAAGCTGATAGCTCAATTAGATGGGTATCGTCCATGTATGAATAGTGATGAAGTTATTGATGAAATAGGTTATGATGCTTCTAGTGATTTAGAAAATCCTTGTGGTTCAATATTCTGTACACATGGAGCAGGATTTTATGTGAGTAGTGAAGAAGTAGAAAATTATATGCATATTCCATATCGTACTTCTAAACAAAGAGAATCTACATATCATTATCATTATTCATCAGATTTAAGTGAAGACGATGAATTAGAAGCAATATTTGAAAAAACATATGGAAAAATAGAACGAAAAACAGCAACACAGTTAGGTTATAGAGCACCTGATGTGACACATGTAGATGTAAAACCTATAAAACCAACATGTTTATTAGTTGATGGTTATAATGTAATTCATGCATGGGATGATTTAAGAGAACTAGCAAAAGATAATTTAGAAGGTGCCAGACATAGATTAATGGATATGATGTGTAATTATCAGGGATATAAAAAATGTCTATTAATACTTGTATTTGATGCTTATAAAGTAAAAGGAAATATAGGAACGGATTATCCATATCATAATATTCATGTTGTTTATACGAAAGAAGCACAGACTGCTGATATGTATATTGAAAGAGCAACTCATCAATTAGCTAAAGAATATAATGTTGTTGTTGCAACATCTGATGCTTTAGAACAATTGATTACTTACGGTGCTGGTGCGACTCGTATGTCATCTAGAGAATTAAAGATTGATCTTGACTATATTAATAAAGAAGGACAAAAAGAATATAGTCGTAAACAGAAAGTCGTTAAAAATACTTTATTAGAAGATGTAAAATATTATAGAAAAGAGGAAGACTAATGAAAAATTATATAATTAGCAGAAATATAATTACTAAAAAGATGATAAAAGATCATCAGAATTATTTTTTAACAGGGTGGAGACGTTCTGTTATTTCTGTCTGTTCAGCAGTAGGATTTGCTTTAGCAATTGCTGCTTTTATGATTCAGGATTATGTTCAAGCTGGATTAATGTTTGCAGTTGCATTGTTAGGTTTTGGAGAAATTATCTTCATTCAGCATAGAAAGAAAAAAGAATTGTTAAGTTCATTTGGTGATAATGATGAAGTTGTTTTTTCATTATCTTTTGCATATGATGGATTTACTGTAGTGAATGTTAGCAATAAAGTAAGTACTAAAATTCCTTATTCTGATATTGCTAAAATTGATAAAGTCGATGAAGGATATATTATAGTTACAAAAGGAAATGGTTTTTTTATCATCAATAAAGATTCATTAAAAAATGGAATTGGTGAATTAAATGACTATTTAAAAGAACAAGGAGTAAAATTATCAAGATGGCCTAAGTAAGAAGTGAGAAATCACTTCTTATTTTGTATAATTGTATACAATTTATATTCGTAGTGATATAATAGTGCAAAGGGGTGATGAGCATGAAACAGGTATATGATTTCTTTTTAAAAGGGAAAGACATTAATTATATTCCTCATGATTTATATACTTATCATAGTGTAAAAAAAGGTTTACGTAATGAAGATGGAACAGGAGTATTGGTTGGTTTAACGAAAATTAGTGATGTAGTTGGATATAAGAGAGTAGATGGAGAGAAAGTTGATGATTTTGGAAGTTTATATTATAGGGGTATAAATATAAATGATATTATTTCTCGATATGGAAATGAACGTTATTTATTTGAAAGAGTCTGCTTCCTTATCTTATTTGGTTATCTACCTGATAACACACAATTTAATGAATTTAAATCATTATTAGCTAATAACTATGAACTTCCATCACAGTTTTTACAGCAAGTTCTATTAGGTTTACCTAGTCAGCATTTAATGAATAAACTTCAGCAGGTTATTTTAATGATGTATAACTATGATGATCATCCAGATGATACAGGTGTAGAAGAAACATTAACTAAAGGAATACATATTTTATCAAAAATACCTTCTTTAATTACTTATTCTTATCATTGTAAAAAACATCATTATGACCATCAGAGTTTAGTTATTCATCAGCCAAGAACTGACTATAGTATTGCTGAAATGATATTATATTTATTAAGAGACGATGGAAATTTCACAAAAAAAGAAGCAGAAGTTCTAGATGTTTCTTTACTTCTTCATGCTGATCATGGAGGTGGAAATAATTCAACATTTACGAATGTTGTTATTTCTTCTACTGGTACAGATTTATATAGTACAATTGCAGGTTCTATTGGTTCTTTGAAAGGTCCTCGTCATGGTGGAGCAAATTTAAAAGTAAAAGGACAAATGGATAAAGTCATTAACGATATAGGAATAGATGCAAGTGATGAACAAATTAATGCTGTTATTTCAAATATCTTAGATAAAAATTATAATGATAATTCTGGACTAATTTATGGTATAGGACATGCTGTTTATACTTTAAGCGATCCTAGAAGTGTGATTTTAAAACAGCAATGTAAAGAGCTAGCGATAGAAAAAAATAGACTAAAAGAATTTGAATTCTATGAAAAATTTGAAAAGGCTGCAGTTGAAGAAATTAAAAGAAGAAAAAATAAAAATGTATGTACAAATGTCGATTTCTATAGTGGTTTTGTTTATGATATGTTAGGCATTCCTCAAGAAATGTATACTTTATTATTTGTAATGGGCAGAACTGTAGGATGGATAGCACATAATGTAGAAAATAAATTATATTCGAATAAAATTATAAGACCTGCAACTCAATATGTAGGTGAAAAAAATACTAACTTTTAAAGTTAGTATTTTTTTATTCTCTAATTTCAAATTGTAAAGACTTCATAACACTTATACTATCCTGATGTGTTTTTGCATCTACACTCGATGTTCCTTTTAAATCAATAATAATATGAGCTTGTGGAAGTGCTGATTTTGCCATGATAGCATTAGATAAAACACAAATATGTGAAACTAGACCTACAAAAGTGATTTCAGTATAATCTTTATCTTTTAAATAATTTGCAAAATCTAAAGAAGGAAATGTAGGTTTAGTAAAGCATAAATCATCTTTTAATAAATCTTTCACCTGACCATATAATTCCCATCCATGAGTATGTTCAATACAGTGAGGAATTGGCAAATATGTTCCTTCATAAGTTTCTAGATAGTCACTACTATGTGTATCTAAAGTATAGATAATATCATCATGATTATTCTTATATTCTTTTATTAATTCAACAATATGTTTTTCTAAATCTTTTGCATGTTCAAATCCTAAACTTCCATCAACGAAATCATTTTGAAAATCTATAACAGCTAATAATTTTTTCATAAAATCACCTCTATTTCTATTTTACCAAATAGACTTGACTTGTCAATTTTTAGAATATATAATCATATTAACATATGAATATACATTCATATAAAGGGAGATTGATTATGGGAAATATAAATGAAGAGATACTTTATGATGTAGCTGAACTTTTTAAAGTGTTTGGAGATACAACTAGAATTAAAATTATAAATGAATTATTTAAGAATGAGTTATGCGTTAATGATCTGTCTGTTGCTTTAAATATGAGTCAATCAGCAGTGAGTCATCAGTTAAGGGTTTTAAAAAATGCACATCTAGTTAAGTTTAAAAGAGAAGGGAAACTGATTATTTATTCTTTAGATGATGAACATGTAAAACAAATCTTTGACTTAGGGTATAAACATATAATGCATACATCACATTAGGAGGTTAAAATGTATAAAAAGTATAAAATAAAAGGATTAGATGATCAGATTGAAATTAAAGATTTAGAAAATCATATTAGTCATCTAAAAAATGTTATACATTGTTCTGTTAAAAAGAATAGTGGAATGTTATTTGTTGATGCAAAAAATGTATCAATTGAACAATTGAATGAATGTTTAAAACAATATAATTCTAACTTATCTATTGATAATAATACTATACAAAATCATCAAAAACATAATGATTGTCAGTGTCAGCACGATCATCATGAGCATGATTGTGGTTGTCATCATACTCATCATAACCATGAATGTGGATGTGGATGTAATCATGAAGATACAAAAGAAGATACAAGAGAATTAAAAAATGCGATTCGTTTAAGTATACATGGGTTAGATTGTGCAGCTTGTGCTATGAAAGTTGAAAATGCAATTAATCAATTAGATTATGTGGATTGTGCAGTGTTGAATTTTACTACTTCAACATTGATGGTTCAATCAGATGCAGATGATTTAATAGTTAAATTACAGGCTATAGTAGATAGTATTGAACATGGTGTAACTTTATCTAAAGAAAAAAAGGAGATTGAAGTTCCTCGTTTATTTGTGTTTAAAGAACAGATAAATCTTATTGTAGGGTTAGTATTTCTAGTGTTTAGTCTATTTGTTTCAGTAAGTTTAATTAAACATATTTGTATTTTTATTTCATATGTTATTATTGGTTATCCTGTATTGCTTAAAGCTTTTAAAAATATTATTAAAGGTGAATTGTTTGATGAGAACTTTTTAATGTGTATCGCAACATTAGGGGCTTTATATATTGGAGAATATTTTGAAGCAGTTGCTGTTATGCTGTTTTATTCTATTGGGGAAATATTTCAAAGTTATGCAGTTAACAAAACAAGATATTCTATATCTGATTTAATGAATATAAAAAGTGAGTACGCTTATGTACTAAAAAATAATGAGTTAATACAAATGAATCCTGAAGATGTAAAGATTGGTGAAGTGATTGTTGTTAAAGTTGGAGAAAAGATTCCATTAGATGGAGTTATAATCAAAGGAACATCTTCTTTAGATACATCTAGTTTAACAGGAGAATCATTACCAAGAAATGTAGAAACACATGATGAAGTTTTAGCAGGTATGGTCAATTTAACTGATATTTTACATATTAAAGTGACACATCATTATGAAGATACTGCTGTAAGTAAAATTATTGATATGATGGAAAATGCTGCTTTACAAAAAGCACCATTAGAACGTTTTATTACGCGTTTTGCTAGAGTTTATACTCCTAGTGTTGTAGTTATGGCATTATTGTTAGCAATTATTCCTCCATTACTTATTGAAGGAGCATTATTTAATGAATGGTTATATCGTGCTTTGACATTCTTAGTTGTTTCTTGTCCTTGTGCTTTAGTTGTTTCTATTCCTTTAGGTTTATATGCAGGTATAGGAAAAGCAAGTCAGATTGGGGCATTAGTTAAAGGAGGAAATTATTTAGAATATTTAAAAGATATTGATACTGTTGTTTTTGATAAGACAGGAACTTTAACAAAAGGACAATTTAATGTGACTCAAATTATTGGTCCATCTTCTTTACTTGAAATAGCAGCAAATATTGAATCGATGAGTAATCATCCTATTTCTAAAAGTATAGTTTCTTATTATGGGAAAAAGACAAATCATTCTAAAATTAGAAATTTTAAAGAAATAGCAGGTAGAGGAATTGAATGTGATTATGATAATGAATTATATCATTTAGGAAATGCTAAATATTTAAAAGAATTAAATATTTTATTTGATGAAATTGAATCAAATGGAACAGTTGTTTATATAGTGAAAAATAATGAATTCTTAGGAGCAATTATTGTAGAAGATGAAATTAAGCCATCTTCATTAAATGGTATTCGTTCATTAAAAGAGGCTGGTATTTGTAAAACTGTTATGTTAACAGGAGATAAAGATAATGTTGCTAAAAACATTGCTGCTCAATTAAAGATTGATGAAGTTTATAGTGAACTTCTACCAATAGATAAAGTGAATAAAGTTGAAGAATTATTAAAAAATCATAAAGTTGCATTTGCTGGTGATGGTATTAATGATGCTCCAGTATTAGCAAGAGCCAATATTGGGATTGCAATGGGAAGTGCAGGAAGTGATGCAGCTGTTGAGGCGGCAGATATTGTTTTAATGAATGATGATATTGAAACAATTGCAAAGACTATTGATATTTCTAAAAAGACAAATGCGATCTTAAAACAAAATGTAACATTTACATTAGTAATAAAATTATCAATTTTATTATTAACCATGTTTGGATATTCTAATATGTGGATGGGTGTTTTTGCAGATGTTGGTGTAACATTAATAGCAATTATGAATTCAATGCGTATATTAAAATAAAGGAAATCAAGTTTCCTTTATTTTTTTTATATAAAAATGTATACTTGAATTAGATAAGAAAATATTTTTTTCATAACTTAAAGAGAGAAGGGATATTATGAAAAAAGCATTAGTATTAGGCGGAGGAGCCGCAAAAGGAGCCTATCAGGCTGGTTTTATTCAAGGATTATATGAATTGGGTGTTTCTTTTGATATTGTGTGTGGAACGTCTATTGGCGCTTTAAATGGATGTCTTGTTAGTATGGGGAAAATGAAAGAACTGAATGATTTATGGAATCATTTATCTATCTCTAGTGTTATTAAAGGGGAATTTAGTGATGATTTTAAACTGAATTTTGAAAATCTGGTAGATAGCAGAAATCTTGTTATTTCATTTTTTAAATCATATATTAAAGAAAAAGGAGCCGATATTTCTCCTTTAAAACAATTAATGAAAAATTATCTTGATGAATCTAAGTTACTGTCTTCTCCAATTGATTATGGATTATGTACAGTAAAGTATCCATCATTAAAACCGGTTTATATCACGAAAAAAGATATGAAAATAGATAATATTTTTGATTATTTATTGGCAAGTGCTTCATGCTTTCCAGTATTTCCTATACACACTTTTGAAAATGAAAGTTATATTGATGGTGGCTATTATGATAATCTTCCGATAGAACTTGCATTGGATATGGGTGCAGATGAAATTATAGCTATCGATCTAAAAGAAAATGTTACGCATAAACATTACTTAAATAAGCCTGATATATCTTATATCGTTCCTTTTCATAATATAGGTATGATGTTTGATTTTTCAAAGGAGACAATTCAAAGAAATATGAGAGCAGGGTATAATGATTGTATGAAGTTTTATAATCATTATGAGGGTGTTAAATATACTTTTTTAAAAACTGATGAGCATATGAGTGATATTTACTATAAAGATTATCTTATGATTGAAAAGAAGATAAGAAAAGAACTAGGAATAGATATAAATAAAAAATTTTTAGAATATCATAAAGATATTCATATAAATAAGAAGAATTATTTTTATATATGTATAGATTGGTTGAATGAATTTTTAGATAAAGATGAGACATATGTTTATTGTTTAGAAGATCTATTTGCTGAAGTTAAAGATGAATTTGATTTAAAGGAAGATAGAGATTATTTTAATAAAATAAAAGATATATCTAAAAGAGATTATATTAAAAAATGTGTCTTTGAAATGAATAAGTATAACGGGGAATTAGAAATGAATCTATTATCGCCATTATTTATAAAAGAATTGTTAATTGCAAGACTTATTTATCTTATCATTCATAACAAGATAAAATAAAAAAGTCCTTTCGGACTTTTGTTAACAAAATGGCGTCCACGAAGGGATTCGAACCCCTGACCGCACGCTTAGAAGGCGTGTGCTCTATCCAGCTGAGCTACGTAGACATCTTGATTGCTTGTTTATAATAGCACTTATTTGCATGTAATGCAAGTGTTATTTTAAAAAAATAAAATAAAAATGAAAGGAATGTGATTTGTATGAAACAATCTTTTTGTCATAGTGTTAAACATGCAATAGAAGGCGTAATATATACTATAAAAAATGAAAGAAATATGAAAATACATCTTTTTATAATGACATGTGTCATTATATGTGGATTTATATTTCATATTTCCTTTATAAAGTGGTGTATCTGTTTATTTCTGTTTTCTCTTGTTTTATCGTTAGAAATCTTAAATACAGCAATTGAAGCAACTGTTGATTTATGTACATCAGAGTTTCATCCTTTAGCTAAAGTTGCAAAAGATGCAGCGGCAGGTGCTGTGCTTGTTAGTTCACTGTTTGCTGCGATAATTGGGCTTATGATATTTATACCAGAAGCATTAAATCTGCTTAAATTCTTTTTTTAACATATGAATATAAATTGTGACCAGTACACAATAAATCATTTCAACATAGCCATTTATACTTGTAAAAAATACTGTAACTAAACATAAAAAAGATAAACCAGTTTCAAAAAAGTAATGTGTTTTTCGATATATAGATCCATAAAAAATAGAAATATAGTAATTATAGATAAATAATATAAGAAGAAATAGTACACTAGAAATCATACAAAAAAACACATGAAGAATAGATAATATATCTACTCCTAAATAAGTATAAGGTATAAATGCACCTATTATCATCATTATTGAAGTTATATTGATCAGATGTTTTACAATACAAGGCGTCTGATCTATTTTTTTGTAAATAAAATGCAAAGATTTTCTATAATATAAGGATAATATAATTAAATGAGCAATGATCAGATACTTATATTGAGGCATTGAAGCAATCAATGTCATATTAGAATATAATAATGAATCTCTGCTAAGTATAAAAAATGTCATGATTAAAATATAGAAAGTCATAGTATCACCTTGAAAGATTATATATAAAAAATAAAAAAATGAAAAGAAAAATCCAATGATAGTTTTGTATATGTTATTAAGGAGGAATAACATATGAGAGTAAGATTGATCGATATGACTTATGAAAAAGGAAATTATGATTTAGGATGTTTTGAAAGGATTAGTGTTGTTTTTAAACATAAAAAAGTGGAAGACAATGTTTTTAAAGTGTTTTTAGAGATTAGGGCACATGTTAAAGATGACATTAAATTTAAAATTAAAATGATTCTTATGGCTGATTCAGTATTGGATGAAGAACATTTCTATATTGATTTTATAGAAAAAACGGTTGATGAATTATCTTGTTTATTATCAGCGTTGGATTGTTTTTCATTTATGGATAAAAGAGAATGTTAATTCTCTTTTATCACATAATGCACCTATTGTTCATATATTAATATGAGGTGATTAGGGTGTTTGTCTATGTTAATAAAGATGATTTACGTTCTATATGTTTGAGTGAAATGTATTTAAAAGAAGGTGTTTATGTAAGTCATGATTTGAAGGATTTAGAATATGCAGATGTAATCTATTTAGGGATGAGAGGAATTGATCGAAAGAATAGGTTAAATCAGTTCGATGAAACTTTGATAGTAGATGTTAATGTATTTGCGAGATTAAAAAAAGGTACGAGAGTTATTACAATTGCCTATAATGATTATTTAAATGATTTATCTAAACAATATGGATTTAAGTATTTATGTTTGAATAAAAATGACTATTTTGTTGATGAAAATAGTATGCTTTGTGCTGAAGGTTTGCTTGCTTATATTATTAGGTCAAGGCCATACAGTCTTTTAAAAAGTAAGGTAATTGTTTTTGGAAGTGGTCATATTGCAAAAATGATTATTGAGTTATTTATTAATATGAAAATTGATGTGTCATTTTGTGCAAGAGAGAACCGTATTGATAAAAAGGTCGCATTTATACAGTTATGTGATCATATTGATTTGAGTCAATATGATGTTGTTGTGAATACGATACCTTCGCAGGTTATTTCTAAAAATATGATTGATACTTTAAGAGATGATGCACTTATTGTAGATGTTTCTTCTTTTCCTTACGGATTAGATCATCATTATGCTTTGTCCCAACTTAAAAATGCAAATATTTTATCTTCGATTCCAGGTAAATATGCATATCATTATGGGGCGTATCTTATTAAAAAAGTGATTGAAGATGATATGAATGAAGAATAAATTAGGATTATGTGTAACTGGGTCTTTTTGTAGCAGTGATGATATGCTTTATGTGCTAAGAAGACTTGTTAAAATTTATGATGTTGAAGTATTTGTTACTCCACATGTTGCTATGATGGATACTAGGTTTTATAAAGCTGATGAGTTAAAAAATAAAATAGAAAAGATTGTGAAAAAGAAGATTCATTATACAATTCAAGAAGCAGAGCCTTATGGTCCTAATATAAAATTGGATTGTGTTTTAGTTTATCCTTGTGATGCAAATACTTTAAACAAATTAGATAATGGTATTAATGATAATTGTGTCACAATGTTAGTAAAATCATCACTTAGAAATCAAGTTCCTATTGTTTTAGGTGTTTATTCAAATGATATTTTATCTAATTCTGGTTTACATTTTATGTCATTATTAAATAAAAAGAATTTTTATTTTGTTCCAGTTTATCAGGATGATTATGTGAAAAAACCTTTTAGTCTTATTTCTAAAAAAGAAAAGGTTCTTGAAACGATAGAATGTGCTATAAATCATAAACAAATTCAGCCTTTATTATTAGGCTATAGGAAGTGTCGTACATGATAAATGTATATACTGCATTAATAACTCCTTTTTTAGATGATTTTAGCGTTGATTATGAAGGCTTAAAGAAAGTGACTGATAAACTTATAAGTGAAGGACAAAGGCATTTTTTACTGTTAGGAACAACAGGAGAAGCTGCTTTGTTAAAAGAAAAAGAAAGAAAAGAACTGGTTAAGTTTTTTTCTAAGCATTATAAAGATGTTCATCTTATTGTTGGAATTAGTTCTAATAGTACAATTGATGTGATAAGGGAGATAGAAGAATACAAATTATTTAAAAATATCGAAGCTTTTTTAATTGTTGTTCCTTATTATCTTAATCCAAATCAAAGAGGAATATTTAAACATTTTGATATGATAGCTTCATCAAGTGAAGCTAAAATAATTATTTACAATATTCCTAAAAGAACAAATGTAAGAATTGAAAAAGAAGTTGTGGTATCATTAGTTAAAAAACATCCTAATATTATAGGAATGAAGCAATGTGGTTATACTGATGATATAAGATATTTAAAAAATGAACTTAGAGGTTTTAAGATTTATATGGGAGATGATCATTTGCTTTTAGAGGGGTTAAATGAAGGTGCTGATGGCATTATATCGGTATGTTCTCATATTGATTTTAAGCTTGTTAAAAGAATATGTGATAAAAAAGATATAGATGATGATAATAAATTAAAGGAATTGGCGAATAATATATTTATAGAACCTTCACCTGCGCCGCTTAAATATGTATTGAATAAATTAGGTTATATTCAAAATAAATTAAGAAGTCCTTTTGTTTGTGTAGATGATAATTCTAAGAAGGTACTAGACAGTATTGTAGACAACTATAAAAAAGATTTGAAGCACATATAATTCTATGATAAAATTGATATGATTTAAAAGAGACTAAACTATAGAAAGGGTGAAATAATGAATAAAGACATTCTTAAGTTTATTCCATTAGGCGGTCAGGCTGAAATGGGAAAAAGTATGTATTGTTTAGAAATTAATGATAAGATTTTCATAATAGATTCAGGTTTTCGTTTTCCTGACTCAGATAAACTAGGTGTAGATATTATCATTCCTAGTTTTACATATTTATTAGAAAATAAAGAAAAAATTAGTGCAATTATAATAACTCATGGGCATGATGATGCTATGGCTGCATTGCCATATTTATTAGAAGAGGTGCATGTTCCAGTATATGCATCAGATTTAACAGCTGATCTTATTGAACAGATGGTAAGTCGACATGAAAGAAATCACCATATTCATTTAAATTTAAATATTAAACGAATTAAAAGAACTGATTCGATTGATATTGATGGTGTACCAATTGAATTTTTCCCTGTTACTCATTCGATTCCTGGAAGTGTAGGTGTTGCTTTTTGGACAACATATGGCTATGTAGTCTATGCAGGTGAATTTATTATTGATTTTGGTGCTGCAAAACCATTTGCAACTGATTTACAGAAAATGATGGAAATTGGTAAAAAAGGTGTATTCTTATTATTAGTTGAGTCATCAAGTGCTCGTCATGAAGGATATACTTCTCCAAGACATAAATTAACGAAAAAACTTGATCGAATTTTTGAAGATAGTAATGAACGTATTATTGTGTCTACATATGCACAAAATTTATTTAGAACACAAGAAATAATTGAGTTAACTAAAAAATACAAAAGACAAATTATCTTTTATGGTAAAGATAAATATGATAATACAAACAGTATTTTAAGATTTAGTTATAAATATGATAATGTAATTACATTACCTGATAATATTTTAGGAAATAAAGATATGTTAGGTAATCCTCAATACGATTCTAACTACGTTGTATTGTTAAGTGGAAGTCCTAGAAGAATTTACCATGATATCTGCGATATTATTGATGGTGGAGATTCTTTATTAAAGCTTAGAAAAGGGGATACTTTTATTGTTGCTTCTCCAGTTCTTCCTGGTACTGAAAAAATTGCGAATAAAGCGCATAATGGATTATATAGAACTGATGCACAAATTCATTTATTAAAAAATAGAGATTTATTTTCTATGCATGCTTCTGAAGAAGACATAAAAGTTATTATTCAGATATTCAATCCTAAATACTATGTTCCTATTAAAGGTGAATATCGTCATTTTATCAGTAATATGAATTTAGCTGTTCAAATGGGAATTGATGAAAACAATATTGTAATTGCTGACAATGGTGAAGGAATTGTATTTGAAAATGGTCAATTATTAGAAAGCAGAGAATTTGTACCTGTTGAAGATATAATGATTGATGGTATTGGTATTGGTGATGTTGGAGACAAGGTTATTGATGATCGTATTCAGCTTGCTAATGATGGTGTTGTAATTGTAGGAATCACAATTTCTAAAGAAACAAGAGAAATTATTGCGACAACTGATACACAAACAAGAGGATTTGTTTATTTAAAAGATTCTGAACATATCATAAAACAAGTGACTGAAATTTGTGAAAATGCTGTTATGAAATTAAAAGAAGACCCATATCTTGAGATTTCTGAAGTACGATCAATGATGAAAGATCAATCTATTAAATACATTGTAAGAGAAACAGGTAAAAAGCCTGTATTTATCGGTGTAATTGTAGAAATATAGTAGTAAAAATTTAAAAAATTATATTGACTTTTAAATGTATTTATATATAATGTTTCTTGCGGCTATATCTAGGATATACGAGTCCTCGACTTATATCTTGGACATGGCTAAGTTTAATAAAAATGGAGGAAATGAAAATGTTAACTAAACAAGAAAAAACTGCTATTATGCAAAAATATGCTAGATGTGAAGGAGATACTGGTTCACCAGAAGTACAAATCGCTGTATTAACTGCTGACATCAACAAATTAAATGGTCACTTCAAAATGCATAAAAAAGATTATCATTCAAACAGAGGTTTATTAAAGAAAATCGGTAGAAGAAGAGATTTATTAAAATATTTAAAAAATAAAGATCTTGATAGATATACTGCTTTAGTTGATTCTTTAGGATTAAGAAGATAATTCAAATAAAAAGATACAATTTATTGTATCTTTTTTTTGTTTTTATGTTTATAATTAAACTATATTTGTTTAGAAAGGGGTGATTGTATGTTAAATATGGATAATGATGTTCCCGAGACGATGATATTTAATTTACGATTATTAATGGAGGAACAAATATGGACGAACTTATTGAAGATTTAAAAGTAATTATTAGAGATTTATTAGAAGGAAAAAAATACTTTGACATAAGAGAATTGTTAGTTGATATGAATGAGGCAGATATTGCTGAAATCATAGAATCATTTGAAGAAACAGCTGATGTAGTTAGAATTTTTAGATTATTGCCTAAAGATAAAGCGGCAGAAGTATTTTCTTATATACCAGTTGAATATGAACAAATGATTATTGAGTCTATTACAACAAGAGAAATTAACTTTATCATGAATGAACTTTTTACAGATGATGCGGCTGATATGTTAGAAGAAATGCCAGCGAATGTTGTAAAAAGAGTATTAGCTGCAACTGATCCAGAAGTTAGAAAAGAAATCAATGGATTGTTAAAATATCCTGATTCTTCTGCTGGAAGTGTTATGGCTGTTGAGTATGTAAGTTTACGTACAACAATGAATGTAACAGAAGCAATTGAAAAAATTAGACAAGTTGGAGCAGATAAAGAAACAATCAACGTATGTTATGTTACTGATATACAAAAATATCTTTTAGGTATTGTAACTTTAAAAGATATTATCATGGCTGATCCTTTAGATAATATTGGTGAAATCATGGATGAAAATGTAATTACATGTCATACTTTAGACGACCAGGAAGAAGTTGCAAGACAATTCCAAAAATATGACTTCTCTGCAATGCCTGTTGTAGATAATGAAAATCGTTTAGTAGGGATTATTACTGTAGATGACGTTATGGATATCATCGAAGAAGAAGCAACAGAAGATATCGAGATGATGGCTGCCATCACTCCTACAGATACTCCTTATATGAAAACATCAGTATTTGAAACTTATGGAAAACGTATTCCATGGTTATTGATTTTAATGATTTCAGCTTCTATTACTGGTAAAATTATTGAAGGGTTTGAGGCTGGATTAGCTTCTTGTGTTATCTTAACTGCATTTATTCCAATGCTTATGAATACAGGAGGTAGCTGTGGTTCACAAGCCTCTGTATCGGTTATTCGTGCTTTATCGTTAGATGAGGTTGAGTTTAAAGATATCTTTAAGATTCTTGCAAAAGAATTTACTGTTTCAATTGTGATAGGTGCAACACTTTCTGTAGCAAATTTTGCTAAAATGCTTATGTTTGATCAAGTTACAATTACAATTGCTTTAGTTGTATGTTTAACTTTATTCTTTACATCAGTAATTGCAGAACTTGCAGGATGTGCTTTACCTGTTATTGCAAGTAAATTAGGGTTTGACCCAGCTGTAATGGCTAGTCCATTTATTACAACAATTGTAGATGCAATGTCATTAGTCATTTATTTTAATATAGCTTCACGCTTCCTAGGTTTATAACTAGGAAGTTTTTTTTGTTTATGAATAAAATGTTTTGCGTTAAAATTTATTTGTGCTATAATATTTAAGATAATGAATGAGGTGGAAATAAAATGTCAAAACAAGTGTTTAGTTTAGAATTTTTTGGTAAGACATTAACTGTTGAAACTGGTGAATTAGCAAAACAAGCTAATGGTTCAGTTTTAGTTAGATATGATGATACAGTTATCTTGTCAACTGCAGTTGCGGGAAAAGAACCTAAAGATGTAGATTTCTTTCCGTTAACTGTTACATATGAAGAAAAATTATATTCTGTAGGAAAAATTCCTGGAGGATTCTTAAAAAGAGAAGGACGTCCAAGTGAGCATGGTACATTAACTGCTCGTATGATTGATAGACCAATTCGTCCTTTATTCGCAGATGGATTCAGAAATGAAGTTCAAGTTGTTAATACAGTATTATCTGTAGATCAAAATGCATGTCCAGAAATGGCTGCTATGTTAGGGGCTTCATTAGCTTTATGTTTATCTGATATTCCATTTAATGGACCTATCGCAGGTGTTAATGTAGGTTTAGTTGATGGTGAGTTTACTATCAATGCTGGTCCTGAAATGATGGAAAAAAGTTTACTTAACTTAGAAGTTGCTGGTACAAAAGAAGCAATTAACATGGTAGAAGCTGATGCTAAAGAAATTGATGAAGATACTATGTTAGAAGCATTAATGTATGGGCATGAACAAATTAAAAAATTAATTGCATTCCAAGAAGAAGTAGTAGCTGCTTGTGGAAAAGAAAAAATTGAAATTCCTTTATTTGAATTAGATCCTGCTATTGTTGAAGAAGTTGAAGCATTAGCTAAAGATCGTATGATTGCAGCTGTACAAATTCCTGGTAAATTAGAAAGATATGGTGCAATTGATGATATTTGTGATGAAGTTGTTGCATTATTTGAAGAAAGAGAATATGCAGATTTAAAATCACAAGAAAAAGTATTAAAACAAGTAAAAATTGTTTTACATGATTTAGAAAAAGATGAAGTAAGACGTTTAATTACTGAAGATAAAGTAAGACCAGACGGAAGAAAAATTGATGAAGTAAGACCATTAAATGCACAAACAGATTTATTACCAAGAGTACATGGTTCAGCATTATTTACTCGTGGTGAAACTCAAGTATTATCTGTATGTACATTAGGAGCTTTAGGTGAAGTTCAAAAAATTGATGGTTTAGGTTTAGAAGATCAAAAACGTTTCATGCATCACTATAACTTCCCACCATATTCAGTAGGTGAATGTGGAAGAATGGGTGCTCCTGGACGTCGTGAAATTGGTCACGGTGCTTTAGGTGAAAGAGCATTAGCTCAAGTTATTCCTAGTGAAGATGAATTCCCATACACAATTCGTGTTGTTTCAGAAGTATTAGAATCTAACGGTTCTTCTTCTCAAGCATCAATCTGTGCTTCTTCTATGTCATTAATGGCTGCTGGTGTACCTATTAGTAACCCTGTAAGTGGTGTTGCAATGGGATTAGTTAAAAAAGGTGATGACTATACAATTTTAACTGATATCCAAGGTATGGAAGATCATTTAGGTGATATGGACTTTAAAGTAGCTGGTACTAAAAATGGTATCTGTGCTTTACAAATGGATATTAAAATTGAAGGTATTACAAAAGAAATCTTACAAGAAGCATTAGCTCAAGCTAAAGTAGGACGTCAACAAATTATGGATTGTATGTTAGGTGCAATCGAAGAGCCTAGAAAACAATTAAGTCCATATGCTCCAAAAGTATTCTTAATGAGAATCTTACCAGAACAAATTAAAGATGTTATTGGATCAGGTGGAAAAACTATTAATGAAATCATCGAAAAATCTAACGATGTTAAAATTGATATTGAACAAGATGGTAGAGTTACAATTTACCACTATGATCAAGAATCAATTGATATTGCTGCTAAATTAATTTCTGATATCGTAAGAAAAGCAGAAGTTGGAGAAGTTTATGATGGTAAAGTTGTACGTGTAGAAGATAAATATGCATTTGTTGAATTATTCTCAGGTACAAATGGATTCTTACATGTTGGTGATGTAGCACATGAAAGAGTAAATAAAGTTTCTGATGTATTAAAATTAGGTGAAACAGTAAAAGTTAAAGTTATCAAAATTACTGATAAAGGTGTTAATGTTTCTAGAAAAGCATTATTACCAAAACCAATTGAACAAAAAACATCACATGAATAAAATTATATTAGCTTCTGCGTCTCCAAGACGTAAAGAACTATTAATGCAAGCAGGCATCGATTTTACAATCGATGCTTCTTCTATAGAAGAAACAATGGATATGTCTTTACCTATTGAACAAAGAATAGCAAAATTAGCTGCAGATAAAGCAGAACCAATTCATTTGAAATATAAAGATGCAGTTGTAATTGGTGCTGATACTGTTGTTTATCTTGATGGTATGATTATTGGTAAAGCAAAAGATGAAGAAGATGCATATCGTATTCATGCTTTAATGTCTAATAAAAAACATACGGTGTATACAGGTGTAGCTATATATATAGGAGATCAATTAATTTCTTTTACAGATGCAACGGATGTTTATTTCAAAGAAACTGAGTCTATGATAAAAGATTATATTGATTCAAAAGATTGGATTGGTAAAGCTGGTGCTTATGCGATTCAAGGAAAGGCCGATATCTTTGTTGATCATATAGAAGGAGATATAAATACTGTTATTGGTTTACCGGTAAAAAAAGTTTTAGAAGTTTTAAAAGAACATGGGGTTATTTAACCTTGTGTT
>JAZLDV010000129.1:0-2470 GCA_045614925.1 Coprobacillaceae bacterium
GTAACAGGTACTGTAACTATTGATGGAAAAGTACAAAAATTTAATTCTAACGGAGCTTGGTTAGGATAAAACAGTGGAGTAGGAGGATGACTCCTGCTTCTTTTTTTACATAGATAATAATGTAAATGTTTACAAAATATAATGAAATGTTTATCGAAATATGTTAAATTTATTAATGGATAGATATGCCAAAAAAAACGAAAGGAGAAAAACTATGAAAAAATCTATTTTCAAAAAGTTATTAGTAGGTGTTTGGTCTGCTGCAATGATTATTTCATCTGTTAGCGCACCTGTAAAAGTACAAGCTGTTGAAAGTACTACATCTAATAATAACGACTTAAAGCTTTGGTACAATTCACCAGCCGCTGACAGTTATAATGGTTGGGAAAAATACTCATTACCTTTAGGTAACAGTGGTATCGGAGCAAGCGTTTTTGGACGTTATGACACAGAACGTATTCAATTAAACGAAAAATCTTTATGGTCTGGAGGACCATCAAGCAAAAGACCTGACTATATGGGTGGAAACTTAGTAAGTTCTGGTCGTTATGGTGAGACTGTTAAAGAAATCCAAGATTTATTTGCTGCTGGAAATTCTCAAGCTGCTTCAAATAAATGTGGAAGTTTAGTTGGTGTTTCAGATGATGCTGGAACAAACGGATATGGTTATTATTTAAGTTATGGAAACATGTATTTAGATTTCAACCATAAAAATGTAACTAACTACTATAGAGAGTTAGATTTACGTACTGCAGTAGCAACAGTACAATACACTTCGGATGGAGTAAACTATAAACGTGAAACATTCGTAAGTTATCCAGATAACGTATTAGTAACAAGAATTACAGCTGATTCAAAAGCTATTGATGTAGAAGTTGAAATTCAACCTGATAATACAAAAGGTGGAGGAGCAAACAATCCACAATCTGGTTCTTATACTAGACAATGGAATACAAATGTTAAAGATCATTTAATTACTGTTCAAGGAACATTAGATGATAACCAAATGAAATTTGTTTCTCATACAAAAGTTATTGCAGATGGAACAACTACTGATAATACATCTACAGTATCTGTAGCTGATGCTTCAGTAGTAACAATCATTACTTCTATTGGTACTGATTATAAAAATGAATATCCAGTATATCGTACTGGAGAAACTGCTGAACAAGTTTCTGCAAGAATTTTAAATTACGTAACTAAAGCTGCTGCTAAATCTTATGATGATTTAAAAGCAGATCATATCAAAGATCATGACAGTATCTTTGGACGTGTTGAATTAGATATCGGACAAGTTCCTTCATCTAAAACAACTGATGCTTTATTAGCTGCTTACAATAACGGAAGTGCTAGTGAAGAAGAAAGAAGATATATTGAAGTATTATTATTCCAACATGGTCGTTACTTAACTATTGGTTCATCTCGTGAAACTCCAAAAGATGATCCTTCTAGAGAAACATTACCTTCAAACTTACAAGGTATCTGGGTAGGAGGAAACAACTCTGCATGGCACGCTGATTACCATATGAATGTTAACTTACAAATGAACTACTGGCCAACATATTCTACAAACATGGCAGAATGTGCTGAACCATTAATCAATTATATTGATTCATTAAGAGAACCAGGACGTGTAACTGCACACGTTTATGCTGGTATTGAAAGTACAGAAGAAAATCCAGAAAACGGATTTATGGCACATACTCAAAATAACCCATTTGGATGGACATGTCCAGGTTGGTCATTTGACTGGGGATGGTCACCAGCTGCAGTACCATGGATCTTACAAAACGTATGGGAACACTATGAGTTCACATTAGATGAAGATTACATGGAAAACAAAATCTATCCAATGATGAAAGAAGAATCTGTATTATATGATCAGATGTTAATTGAAGATAAAGATGGATACTTAGTATCTTCTCCATCTTATTCACCAGAACATGGTCCTAGAACTGAAGGAAATACTTATGAACAAGCATTAATCTGGCAATTATATGAAGATACAATCAAAGCTGCTGAAATCTTAGGAAAAGATCCAGCGAAAGTTGCTGAATGGAAAGAAAATCAAGCAAACTTAAAAGGACCTATCGAAATTGGTACAGATGGTCAAATTAAAGAATGGTATCATGAAACAACTTTAGACAGTGTACAACCAAATCAATATAGCCACAGACATATTTCACATATGTTAGGATTATTCCCTGGTGACTTAATCTCAGTTGAAACACCAGAATGGTTTGAAGCTGCTAGAGTATCTATGGAAAACAGAACTGATGAAAGTACAGGTTGGGGTATGGGACAACGTATCAACACTTGGGCTAGACTTGGTGATGGAAACAAAGCATACAAATTAATTACTGACTTATTTAAAGGTGGTATCTTAACAAACTTATGGGATACACATGCACCATTCCAAATTGATGGAAACTTCGGATACACTTCAGGTGTAGCTGAAATGTTATTACAA
>JAZLDV010000130.1:0-6589 GCA_045614925.1 Coprobacillaceae bacterium
ATTGGGAATAAACGTGAAACTGTGAAACGTTATCGTATATACGATAACGTATTTACGATAATTCGTATATGTGATAACAGATGGTAACATGTGAACAAATTGTGAATTGTGGATAAATATTAACGTATTTACGTAATTGTATAGATTTTGTAATTACAAACTGTTAGTATTAATAATCGAAAGGAAGGTGATGATCATGAAGTATAAAAAAGACAAAACTAAACTACTTCAAATTAGGGTATCAGAGGATGAATTGCTATTGCTGGATACTATTGCATCTAAAAAGAAACGTACCAGATCAGACATTATCAGGATGTTAATAGTAAATGGGGGGATGAGTGATGGCAAAGAAATCAAAAAAGTCGCAATATAGGCAAGAACTTGAAGCAGAGTTGAAGCCTTTACTGCAATCGGCCAATATGAAACTACTTAATATTGAAATGTTGGCCAAACAAGAAGGGTTTGAAGGTATTGAAAATTTTGCATATTATAATGCGCTTAGATCAATCAGGGAAATAAGGGGTGAAGAATTTAAGCGTTTTAATATGCCAAAAAACACACATCAAATGGAAAAAACGCTTCGAAATGTAAAAAGATTCCTTGATTCAACAACTTCAACTAAAGCTGGTATTGTTGACGTATTTGAAAAAAATGCTGCTAGTTTAAATGAAAAAATGGGGTCAAATATGAGCTGGCAGCAGATGGGAAACTTTTTACGGGCAGCATCCTTTGAAGATGCTAAAGCTGATTTTGATTCAGAAACTGCTGTGATCTTAATTAAATCGGCTTACAAATACAGAAATTTAGGAAAAGAAAAATTTGTTGAAAAACTAAGAAACCATCAAATAGATGAAAAATATGGTGAAACATCACTTGATGAAGTCAACAGTGAAACACTTGCAGATTTTGTTGATGAAAATGTATCTTGGGATGAATTGTTTCCAGTGGAGTAAAAAATGAAAGACAGTTTAACATTACTAGAAAGTAATAGAGCCAGCTATTTGGAAGATAACTGGCAATATAAAAGGTATTATTATTCAGATTTCAATTACAAAATACTACAAAATTGCATAGTTCGCAAGTATAACAGCTGGGGCAAGGAAACCTATAATGATATTACTATCATGATAGATACTGAAACCAGTAAAAAACGAAATGCGGTGTATAGGGAAATAATCAAAAAAGGGAGAAAAACACTTGAGTATGTGCCGTATTACAATCATATAGTGATATGGACTATGTCTATTAGGCTGTTTAACCTTGATATTTGTACATTATACGGCCGTAAACCATCAGAGCTTATAAATTGCATAGATAGAATATTAGATGTCTTAAATGGCAAATTTACCCACTTCTACATACATAATCTTAGCTTTGATTATACCTACCTTAGGAAATTCTTCTTTAGAGCATATGGTTTTCCAGTAGAGCAATTAAATGTCAAATCGCATTATCCAATTCAAATAAAGTTTGAAAATGGCTTAGTTCTTAGAGATTCATTGATTTTAAGTCAACGCAGTTTGGAAAAGTGGTCTTCTGATCTCAATGCACCAGCACAAAAACAAACTGGAAAATGGGACTATGACAAATTACGCAATCAAGACAGCGAAATATCTGAAGATGAATTAACATATGCTGAATTTGATACATTATCAGGTACACAATGTATTGATATTACTAAAGAGCAGCTGCACAAACATATTGGTGATATGCCATATACAGCAACTGGAATACTTAGGGATGAATTAAAAAAACTTGCAACTGAAAACAGTGCTAAAAAGTTATTTAATAAAATAGTACCAGATTTTAATGATTATCAATTCATGGTGAGCTTTTTTCATGGTGGTTATGTGCATGGAAATCGTGAATATTTGGAAAGTAATTTGTTATCAGGTGTTCAAGGTTATGATTTTGCATCCAGTTATTTATTTTGCTTACTATGCTGCTTATATCCAATTACAAAGTTTAAACCATTATCTGGTAATCATGATATTCAGTACATTTTAAGAAATAGTGATAAATATGCATTTATGTTTACACTTAGACTTGGAAATGTAAAATTAAAAGATCCTAATTTTCCAATGCCAGTTCTTCAATTCTCTAAGTGTAAAACTAAAAATGATGTAACTGATAATGGAAGAATACTTGCAGCACAATTTATTGAGTTGAATACAAATGAGATAGATTTGAAATTAATAGACAAATATTATTCCTATGATCTAGCACATGTATTTAATATCAAGGTTGCTAAAAAAGGATATTTACCTGATTGGTTTAGGAATCATATTTATAAGCTATTTACCGACAAAACGAAACTGAAAGGCCTTGATAAAATACTGTACCAGATACAAAAGGGTAAGGCCAATGCATGTTTTGGTTTAACAGTACAGCGGCAAGATAAGTTAATGTTCTTAGAATGTTTTGAGGATTATATAACAGAAGATGGTATTGAATATCGTGAAGGTATGTATCGTGAAGATAAATCAGTTCCACCTGAAGAAGTCTATTTAAAGAACATTAAAAAACGTTCTGTATTTTTGCCGTACCAGTGGGGATGCTGGACTACAAGTTATGCCCTTGAACACCTTTTTGAATTGGGATCATGCTGCAAGCTATGGTTGTACAGTGATACAGATAGTGTATACGGTATCGGCTGGAATAAAAAGCTGGTTAAAAAACTAAATTACAAATACCGTAAAATGAATGAGAAAGCTGGTTTTAAGGCTGTAAATCACAAAGGTAAAGATTATTGGCTTGGAGTTGCTGAAACATCATTAGACGATAAATACAGTGAATTTAAGTATGTTGGTGCTAAAAGATATTGTGGAAGATGTAAAGCAGATAATGAACTTCATATAACAGTTGCCGGTGTACCAAAATCAGCAGCTAAATGTTTAAATGATAATATTAAGAACTTTAAGCTTGATTTTGTTTTTAAAGGTGAAGATTCAGGCAAAAAGACACATCATTATATGTATGTAGATGATATATACATAGATGAAAACGGAAATGAAACAGCTGATTCAGTTGATCTATCACCGTGTGATTATGAGCTTGGTGTAGTTGAATATCACTCATTAGATGAATATTTAGAAGTGGTAGATTATGCAGCAATACCATATTACAGTGATGAAGGGTGGGTTTATTGTGGATGATAAATTAAAAATAGATTATTCATCATATTATTTTAGTGTTGTACCTTTTATTAAACTAGCTCGTGAGTTGGGCTGTTGGTGTTTAACCATAGTTGGTGCCAGAAAACGTGGTAAAACCTATTCAATGTTAGAATATGCATATGATGAAAATGAGCAGATTATATTTTTAAAACGTCAAGTTAATGATATAAAACTTTTATGCTTAAATGCTAAAAACAAACATAAAAAATTAAATAAAGATACTGAAGATGATGATATTGAAGGTTTTGAAGAAGATGATGATTTTTCACCTTATGCAGATCTAAATGAAGATAAGCATATTAATGTGCAACCTAAGATGCTAGACAGTGAACAAGGTATAGCAACATTTTACGATCGTGACAGTAATTGGAAGGCTATTAAAAAAGTTGGTATTGCATTAGCTGTTGCATCAATAGCCAAATACAAAGGTTTTGGCGGTATGCGAAAATGTAAATACATTGTATTTGATGAATTCATACCAGCACCATGGGAAAAAAGAATTTCAAAACTTGAAGGTGAAGCAGTTATTGATTTATATCAAACTGTATCACGTGATCGAGAAGAAAGAGGTTTAGAACCACTTCTTCTTGTATGTTTGGCCAATGCTAATGATTTATCTAACCAGATGTTTAATACACTTGAAATTACTGATGATGTTGCAGATATGATTTCTAAAAATGAAGAAGTTAGAAAAATTGGCCGTAAACTTGTTGTACTGGTTGATGATAGTAAACTTCAAATAGCTAAAGATGAAAAGAAAACATTGATATATGAAGATATGAAAGATACAGTTTGGGGTCGTGTTACATTTAGTAATGAGTTTGCCAGAAATGATCTAAGTTGTATAGGTCATACCAGCATCAAAGGTATGAAATGTAGATGTGAAGTTATTTATAAATCTGAAAGTTGGTTTATCTACCAAAAAGAGCAAATGTATTATGTGTGTAGATCCAGATCTAATAAATATGATTTAGTTTATGATCTTGACTTTGAAGCACCTAGGAAACCATTTTATTTAAAAGAATGTGTTGCATTAATAGCTGCATACCATAAGGGAAATATAAAGTTCCAGACGTTTAGGATGTATGATGTAATAATTCATTTTAAGAAATTTTTTGATATATAGTTGAACTGTGATAACATATGTGATAACATATAAGAGAATTAAATAATAATTTTGATTCAGAAAGGTGGTAGATAATATGTTATTAAGTGAATTAATTGAAACTATTGGTTATGGTCTAGTCAATATTTGGGACTATGAGAATGAAAAATGCACTGGTGTAATGATGGCTAAAGATGTGTTTGATGAAACTGATATAGATAGAGATGCTATTGTATATCAGATATTAAGTAATTTAGAGTATGACATCAGAACACGACAATATAGAACTTTTATTAGTGTAGTTTTAGATTTTGAACAATGGTAGGTGATTAATATGAAACGTAAGGAAGTAAAAGAACAATCTGAAAAAATGCTTTCAAGATTAATTGATTATATAAACAATGCATCAGATAATTATGAAGATAGTGAACATCTAAAACTTGAGCTTGCAGCAACCTTATGCACTAATGTTGTATGTGCATATGCAACTGAAAAAGAAGCTAGGGATGTATATATGAAAGAAATGGACTGGTTAACATCTGCAGTTGCAATTGCTTCAAAGAATTATTATAAAGGTTGTCAAGAATATAAAATTATTGGAGTGGATATATAATATGGGTACAGTAACAATGGATAAAGAAATGTATAATCGTATAACAACTAAATATGAAGATTATCAAGAAGAATTTGAAGCTAGATTAAAAGAATGTAAATCAGTATCAGAAATGCTATCTGCATATGCATCATTTGCTGGCAAGTTGCAAGCACTTATGGATGCAATAGTTATTCAGGGGGTATAAATTAAATGGTATTATGTCAGATTTTAAAAGTACTACCAGCAGCATCAGATTTTCAAATTTTTCAATCTAATAAGCCAGTGCTTGCTGGCCATATAGCACAATATGATAAATCATTAATGTTTGATACAGTTGATGATGATCTAAAATATCAAAAAATTTATGCTGGTTATCATGTGGAACTTGTAGATAAGGGGGATGATGGTATATGGCTGATAAACCTTTGACACCTGAAGAATTTAAAGAAATGTGTGAAAATACTGCACGTATTAGAGCTGAAATTTCTGAAAATCGTAAACAAGCTATTATTAAAGATTTCAATGAACATGGATGTATTGATGTTGAAATAGAAGATATTCAATTTATGGGTGTACCATATAAAAGGATATTTTTTACTGTTCCAGATGCTGGAAGATTTTCATATGATGTATCATCTGGATCACTTAGAAGATACTGTAAAATTGCACATGTGGTACTTAGGGAGTTAGATCTATTATGAAAAAGATTGATATTATCACAATTGTATTTTGCGTTGCTGGTATATGGTGCTGCATCTTTGCAGCATGTTATTACAATATGATGGGATGGTGAAATATGCCTAAAGATTATCACAAAGGTAAAAAGATAGCTTGTTATATTCCTGAAGAACTATGTGAAAAATTAGATACATATGTTAAAAACTGTAATAGATATGTTAATGATATGGAATTAGACGATTCTTTATCAAAAACTGCACTCAAGTTATCAAGAACTGATGTCATTAAAATGTCACTTTTAGAATATTTACATAATCATGATATAAACAGCTAAAACGCTGCTTATATATAAAGTATCTATATCATGAATTGAAACGATATACATTCATGATGAATAGAGCATAGCACCAGAATGTGTTTTAATGCTCTTTTATATTAATAATGAGTGGGTACACCGGTGAAAATATTTTGATACTTATTATGAATAGCTGGTGTATTCCAATGCAAAACAAATATTGAAAGGATGGTATTATTATTATGTTTGCAGAATTAAACGGTGGTGGTATTGATTGGGGTATTGATTCAAAGGAGTTTCCATACAAGAAAATCAAAGATCTTGATCAAACTGGAAAGTATGTTGTAAAGGGTTGTTTTATCAACCGAAACAAATCTGAAAAGGAATTAAAGGAATTTGGTGCATCAGTGGTATTAATTCTTGATGGTGTACTACTATCAATTCCTAATCATTATGAAAATGCAGTTGAAACAATTATAAATGATCCAGATAGAGTTGAAGCTGTTAAAGCTGGCAAGTGTGCAATTGGTGATTTCTACACATATCAATCACATGGCAAAGAGTGCTATGCCTTTAAATGGCTTGACAACTAAACAATTAAATAAGTTCATGCTATAATTATTGTAGTTGATGATAAATCATTGACTCCATCTACCACTGAAGGCTGCTAGAATCACTTCTAGCGGCCTTTAAACTTATAAGGGGGTATTTTATATGGATGTAACACTTTTAAGCTTTTC
>JAZLDV010000131.1:0-9547 GCA_045614925.1 Coprobacillaceae bacterium
CCATGAACAGCTACTCCAATAACTGTATTAGAATAACGTTTTACTTCAGTTTTAGCGATGATATCACAATTATTTAAAATTGCTTCTCCACCCCATACTGTAAATGCACTATATTCTGCCGCCTGTGCACCTGAGTTTCCAACTAAATTACAATATTCTTCACATACTATAGTTACATCTTCCATTTCTAATGTCCCTGCTGAAACAGATAATGCAGGATATGTTGATTTACCGTGTTCAAAAGTACCATTTTTTATAGTTGTATCTGCTTTTGCTTCTAATACAGAAGCAGTTAACTTATAACCATTTAAATTAATATTAGTTTCATTTTCAATATTAACTGTATCTTCAATAACAATATCTGCTCCTAATATTACATCATCACCAGCTTCAATTGCTGCCACAAAATCATCTTCATTTGTTACAACCGCAGGAATATTTACATTATTACCCCATGGATGATTTGTTGTTGTGATTTTCCCAAATCCTGCTTCTAATGCAGTAGCTGCATCAGCAAATCCATTAGTTTGAATTGCTTGAGAGAATACTAAGATATCATATGTATCTCCTAATAATGCAACTTTTTCATTAGTTACACGATCAGTCATTAAGACTTGTAATAATGAAGGTCTAGAAATTTCTCCAGGAACTAATACATCTGTATAAGTTGCTGTTCTAATAAAATATCTTTGTCCATCAATTACTGTATAACCAATATCATCCCATTTAAAACGTGCATTTCCATTTTTATTAATAAGAAGATCTTTATCTCCTGTATGGCTAAATTCCATACCTTCAGGACATTCAAACGCAAAAATTGTACGATAGTATGCATCAGATTGACCTGTATTTTCTACGAATACCATTTTATCTAATGTATTTTTAATTTTGCTATCATCCCATAAACCATTTCCAGCACCATCTGCTGTTACATAGTCTCCCCAGTAATATAAATTTGAAGGTTCTGCTTCATAAGGATCAACAGTTCCAGGTTGTGGTACTGCTGGATATAATGCCTGCCCTTGAACAAATGGAATTAAATCTCCATCTTTTGCAGTTCCTGTATGTACTGATTTATCAGCACGTTGTTTTTCTAATTGTCTAATTTTAACATTCCCTAATGCCATTACGTTAACATCATCAGCTGTACTTATTAAGTAAGCTACAGTTCCAGCAACCGCAGCACTTATAGCTATCGTTAAAGATAAAACGTAAATTAAAAATTTCTTCATAACAATTCCCCATTCTTTTATTATAAATATATCTTATACTTTTAATTTTAATATACACGCGATAATTGTCAAGACATCTTATAATAGATAAAAGAAAAAGTGAATCTATTTTATATAGATTCACTTCATTTTTATAAATGTAAAACTCTTTCTTGAATTTCTTGAGTACGTCCTTGATTCCAGAACTGAGTTCCAATATATCCACAAGTACGTCTTGCTACTGACATTTTATTTTGATCAGTATTTCCACAATGTGGACATACCCAGATTAATTTTCCTTCTTCTTCTTTAATCTGAATTTCTCCATCATATCCACATTCCATACAATAATCACTCTTTGTATTTAATTCTGCATACATAATATTGTCATAAATATGTCTCATAACAGCCAATACTGCTTCAATATTATCTTGCATATCAGGAACTTCTACATAAGAGATTGCTCCTCCTGGTGATAATCTTTGGAATTCAGATTCAAATGTTAACTTAGTAAATGCATCAATTTCTTCTGCAACATTTACATGATAACTGTTTGTAATATAGTTTTTATCTGTAACACCTGGAATTTTTCCAAAACGTCTTTGTAAGTTTTTCGCAAACTTATAAGTTGTTGATTCAATAGGTGTACCATATACACTGAAATCTACATTTTCTTTTGCTTTCCATTTAGCACATGCATCATTCATTTTTTGCATAACTGCTAATGCAAAGTCTTTAGCTTGTTCATCTGTATGAGAATGTCCAGTCATATATTTTACACATTCATATAATCCAGCATATCCAAGCGAAATTGTAGAATATCCTCCATGTAATAATTTATCTAATGTTTCACCTTTTTCAAGTCTTGCTAAGGCACCATATTGCCATAAGATTGGAGCAACATCGCTAGGTGTTCCTTCTAATCTTTCATGACGGCACATTAACGCTTTATAACATAATTCTAGTCTTTCTTCAAAGATTTCCCAGAATTTTTCCATATTTTTTTGTGATGAGCATGCAATATCTACTAAATTTAAAGTCACTACACCTTGATTAAATCTACCATAATATTTAGGTTTATCAGTTGTAGGATCTACATAAGGAGTTAAGAAACTTCTACAACCCATACATGTATAAGTATGTCCAACTCCGTGTTTATCTACTTTTAATTTCATCATCATTTTTTCAGAAATGTAATCAGGAACCATACGTTTAGCTGTACATTTTGCGGCTAATTCAGTTAAGTAATAGTATTTACCATCAGGTGTAATATTGTCTTCTTCTAATACATAAATAAGTTTTGGGAACGCAGGTGTTACATAAACACCTTTTTCATTTTTTACTCCAACGATTCTTTGTTTTAATGCTTCTTCAATAATCAATGCTAAGTCATCTTTTGTTTGTCCTTCTGGTACTTCATTTAAATACATAAATACAGTAACGAAAGGTGCCTGTCCATTAGTAGTCATTAATGTGATAACCTGATATTGAATCATCTGAACACCACGGTTAATTTCTTTTTTAACTCTGTATTCAGCCATCTGATTAATGACTTCCTCACTGACTTCAAGTCCCTGTAATTCAAACTCTTCTCTAACTTCTCTTCTTAATTTCTGACGACTTACATCAACAAATGGAGCTAAGTGAGATAAAGAAATACTTTGACCTCCATATTGTGAACTAGCTACTTGTGCAATAATCTGAGTTGCAATGTTACATGCAGTTGAGAAACTTTTAGGAGTTTCAATCATGGTTTCGCTAATAACTGTTCCGTTTTGAAGCATATCTTCTAAGTTAACTAAACAGCAGTTATGCATATGCTGCGCATAGTAATCTGAATCGTGAAAATGAATTATTCCTTCATCATGTGCTTTAACAATATCTTCTGGTAATAAAATACGTCTTGTAATATCTTTACTAACTTCTCCTGCCATATAATCACGTTGTACACTATTAACTGTAGGGTTTTTATTAGAATTTTCCTGTTTTACTTCTTCGTTTACACATTCGATTAATGATAAAATTTGTTTATCAGTAGTATTTGCTTTACGTGCTAAGTTTCTGCTATATCTGTAAGTGATATATTTTCTTGCTACTTCAAAAGCATTCATTTTCATAATTTCGTTTTCAACTAAGTTTTGAATTTCTTCTACACCTAGTGCTCTGTTCATTTTTTGACATTGATATGCAACATTATTAGTAATGTTATCAATATCTTCATCAGATAACTGATCTTTAGCTAATACTTCATTATTAGCTGCAGTAATTGCATTAACAATCTTAGATGGATCGAATTGAACTTCCATCCCGTTACGCTTAATGATCTTCATAACTAACCCTCCATTTTATTTCTTCTGCTTTAGTATAGTCATATAAACAATCAGATTTCAAATATTATGCTCATCCTTTTTTTATATTTTCTTCTGTTTATTTATTAAAAAATACTAATAAAAATTATATAGTAAATTAAAAAAAAGAAAAGACTTGACTTCCTATAATAATAAAAAAAAGGCATTAAATGCCTTTTTTAAGTTCATATTTTATAATAATCTGATTGTTTTAATAACAACAGGAACGATAGGACAATCCATTCTATCTCTTTGTACATGAGCAATTTCATCTACAACTTCTAATCCTTCAGTAATTTTTCCAAATGCTGCATATTGTCCATCTAAATGTGGTGAAGTTTCATGCATAATAAAGAATTGTGAACTTGCAGAGTTTTTAACCATTGTACGAGCCATTGATAATACACCAGGTGTATGTAATAAATCATTAGGAATTCCATTTGATGCAAATTCACCAATAATTGAAGGACAATGTTTCATTTCTCTAATTGCATTCATTCCTCCTCCTTGGATCATAAACCCAGGAATAACTCTATGAAAAATTAAACCATCATAAAATCTTTGTTCAATTAAGCCAACGAAGTTTTTAACAGTAATAGGAGCAATTTCAGGATATAATTCCCCTACCATTTTCTTTCCGCTTTGCATTTCAATTTCAAATCTGATTGTTTCCATTTTATACCTCTTTTCATTTCTAAATTTATATATATCATATCATTTTTTCTACATAAAAGAAAGATAAGATATATTCTTTGCTTTAAAACTAAAAAAATTTAAAAATTTTATATCATTTTTGTTGTAACCGTTTTCATTAATTGATATTATTTATATATGAAAGACTTTAGAAAGGAGTGTGATATATATGAAAACATATCACTCAAACGTTATTGGGAATGTTGTTGTGTTAGGACACTCAGGTAGTGGAAAAACAAGTGTAATCGAAGCAATGGCATACCGTGCAGGTATCACGAACAGATTAGGAAAGGTAGAAGACGGAAATACATTAAGCGATTATTCTCCAGAAGAAATCAAAAGAAAATCTTCAGTTGGATTATCAGTTATTCCATTAGAATGGCAAAACTGTAAAATTAATATCCTTGATACACCAGGTTCTTTTGACTTCGTAGGTGAAGTTGAAGCAGCAATCAATGTATGTGAAAGTGCATTAATTGTTGTTCCTGCAACTGAAGGTATTACAATTGGAACAAAACAAGCAATGTATAAAACTAAAGATAAAGCAAAAATGATTTATGTTAGTGGTTTAGATTATCCTAATGCTGCATATCAGACTAAATTAGAAGAATTAAAAGAAACTTATGGTAAAGCAATCGCTCCAATCCAAGTTCCTATTATGGAAGGAAATAAAATGATTGGTTATATTAACGTATCTAAAATGGAAGCACGTTATTTCGATGGTGAAAAAACACATGCTGGACCTATCCCTGATAATATGTGGGATGAAATTAAACCAGTTAAAGATATGATTGATGAAGCAGTTGCTAATACAAGTGATGAATTATTAGAAAAATATATTATGGAAGAACCATTCACTACAGAAGAAATTTCTGCTGCTTTAAAAACTGGTGTTATGAATAGATCAATTATTCCAGTATTATGTGGAACAAATCAAATTGGTATTCAAATTATTTTAAATGCAATGGTTTCATTCTTTAGTGCAGCTGGGGATATGATTAACTCTATCGTATGTACAAATGAAGAAACAGGTGAAGAAGACTTAATCGGTTTCGATGAAAAATTACCACCTTCATTATTTATCTTTAAAACAATTGCTGATCCTTTTGTAGGAAGAATTTCTTTATTCAAAGTTGGTACTGGTACTGTTAAAACAGGTATGTCTTTATATAATGTTAATAAAAAAGAAGTTGAAAAAGTAAATAAATTATATGTTATGAAAGGTAAAGAACTTATTGAAGTTGATGAATTAAATGCAGGTGATATTGGAGCATTAGCTAAACTTAATTATTCTCAAACTAATGATACACTAGCAACATTAGATTACAGAATGATTTATGCACCAATTAAATTCTCTAAACCTTATTATGGTAAAGCAATTAAACCTGTAGGTAAGAGCAACGAAGAAAAAATTACTATTTCATTAAATAAATTATTAGAAGAGGATCCTACTTTAAGATTTGAAAGTAATCCTGAAACAAAACAACAATGCTTATATGGTGTAGGAGATATCCATATTGAAAGTGTTGTTTCTAAATTAAAAGAAAGATTTAAAGTTGATGTTGAATTAGATAATATTATTATTCCTTATAGAGAAACAATCAGAGGAAGTGTTCAACATAGATATAAATACAAAAAACAATCAGGTGGTCATGGTCAATATGGTGATGTAGAAATCTTATTTGAACCATTAAAAGACTACTCAGTTCCTTATACATTCGAAGAAAAAGTATTTGGTGGTTCTGTACCAAAAGCTTACTTCCCAGCAGTAGAAAAAGGATTAGTTGAAGCAACTAAAGCCGGTGTACTAGCTGGATATCCAGTATTAGGTATTAAAGCAACATTATTAGATGGATCTTACCACAGTGTAGACTCATCAGAAATGGCATTTAAAACTGCTACATCTATGTGCTTTAAAGAAGCAATTCCAAAAGCTAAACCTACTATCTTAGAACCATTTGTAACTTTAAATGTTTATGTAGATGATTCATTTACTGGTGACATCATGAGTCACTTCAATAAAAAACGTGCAAGAGTTATGGGTAGTGAAATCTTAAAAGATGGATTAGTTAAAATTACTGCTGAAGCACCTCAAGCTGAAGTGATGAATTATGCAGTAGATTTAAGATCTATGACTCAAGGTCAAGGGTTCTTCGATATGGAATTCTTAAAATATGAATTTGCTACTGAATTAGTACAAAAACAAGTTATTGAAAATAGAAACAAATAATTAAGCATTAGAGGTTAGATATATGTCTAACCTCTATTTATTTGTGCAAAGTGCACAAAAAATAATGTTATTTTTATGTATTTTGCCCCTTTATTTTTATTTGTTTTTGACTATAATAGTCAATGTATTAAAAATAAGACAAAAAAAGAAATTCCCTTAATCATAATAATCATATTTGTCTTGTATATTTTTAATACCCTCACTTTCTTAAAAAAATAATAATCTGATAACGTAAGTTATCTCCCTCAAGTAATCAATTGATTACTAAAAATGCTCAAGATTTTCCCCAATCTTGAATAATAAAAAAAGCAATCTGATTCCCCAAAGATTGCTTTTTTTATTTTATATTTTTAATTCTGCATCTTCTATATTTTTATATCCATATAGCTTTGCTGTATTATTCATAATCTCATATGCTAAATTCTTATCCTGTTTTAACATATCTATAATTAATCTTCCATAAAGCGTAAATGTCCTATCAGAATATGTAGATAACTCTCCTCTTAAATAAGTTTCATATGATGTATCATCACTTTTATCTTCTTTTGTTCTTATAACTCTTGCAAGAGATGTCATTTTAGGGAACTGGAAAGTTAACTGTTCCATCATATCTACCTGTATACGAATAATTTCTTCTTGAATTGCTATTCTTTTGTCATTTCTTTTTTCTAGATATTGTTCTAATTGCTTATATTCATCATAATGTGTACTTTCCATCATACGTGCATATTTTTCACTAATTAGATTCCATCCTTTATTTTTCGCATTTATAAGATCTATGTAATAACTATCTAATAATTCTCTATTATAAGTCATATACTGGCTTTTTCTCATAATATAAAATACAGGGTAATTATTCTGACACGATGCTCTACCACCAATATTCTGTGTTTTATCAAACATATCCCATTCTTCTTTGATAATCTTTTCAATGACGTCATCATGACTTTCTAGAATAGTAGATATATGTCGTTCTAGAAATAATTCATCTTTATATATTAAATCTCTTTTTTCTAATTCTTCTTTAAATAAAGATGCCAACTGTTCAAATAATACAATATTTTTATCATCTTTATTAATCATTTCATTACTATAACAGCTATTCCATTTTATTAATGGTGTTTCTACAAGTTTATCTAATAGTCTAATTACTTTTCTTCCTAATGCATTATTTTCTAACCCTTTTCTTTTCCATTTATAATAAGGAGCATATTCTTTATTAATTAGATATACAAGATCCATTGAAACTTCTATTGCCTTATTTTTACATAACATTGCACTAATATAATCATTTCTTGCCATCATTCTAGAATAATTACTTTGTGCATATTGTGAAAAATAATGCAATGCATTTGCTAGTTTTTGTCTATATAAATTATCTGGATAATAATTCAATAATTGATTTCTTATTGAAGTAAACAATCCTAAACGATCTTCAAAAACCATACCATTACATGCTACAGCTAATTGATATTCATCTATTCTGTCAAATTCTATCTTATCTCCACTCTCATAATCCTTATCACTCATTAATAATCTATTATAGAACTCATTAATATTCATGACTCCTCTTCTTTGCTTCAATAAGCCTTGATGAACACATAACTCTTCATAAAACTCTTGTAATGACTTACCAATAGCCTGATAATCTTCTTCATTTAGCCATATACAAAACCCTATACCAAAATCATGATCTTTAGAAATCTCATCTTCAAAACCAAAACAATCAGACCCTTCTCCCACAATTCCAATAGCCATTCTATCTGCATATTCACTAAATCTTTCAAATAGTTTATTTTTACACTTTGTTTCATAATAATCTTTACATAATTCCAGATGACTTTTATTCATATGATTCTTTGCATATTCATACTTTTCTTGTACTCTTCTATAATTGTCATTCTTTCCTACATGCTTTTCTAATTCCTTTAAACCTAATCCATAATACTTATACGCTTTAGAAAAATCATTATCCATATAAGCATCACCCATAGCCACTAAACATGCACCATAATGAAAATCTCTTTCTCCATCATCTACAAATATTTCTAGTGCTTTATTTAAATAAATTAAAGCTTGAGTGCGTGATTCTTCATCTCCCATATGTATTAATGAAACAGCAAGATTAACCCTTGTAATCGCCTGTTGTATATCACAACCATCATACAAATCAACTACCTTCAATGCTTTATATAATACATCACTTGATTTTTTATAATCTCCTGTCTCCTGATACAACAAACCAAAATTATTATATAAATTTGCCCATCCAAAATCAGTTTCATTTAACAAATTCTTATATATTGCCTCACACTGAAAGAAATGTTCTTCAGATTCTTTATGCATCGCAAATGCTCTATATGCATTTGCAATATTCAATAAACATGTTGCATATTCATAGCTTCCAGCAATATTTAATTCATCTAATACTTTTCTTAATTCCTTACAATAAGAAATTCCTTTATCATTTTGCGTTGTATCTCTGCAAAATCCTATCATCTCATTTAATAAAGTAAACAAAATATCTAAATACTGTTTATCTCTTGCTTCATTTATATTTCTAACAAGATAATCTTCTATCTCTTTTAAATCATATTGACCAAACATCTGATCATAATGTTCTAATATTTCCTGTATATTCATAATTTCACCACTTTCATATACATTCTACACATAAACATATAAAAAATCACACTATATGCTTATTTTTCAAAAAAAGAAGTAGGAGTCATACCCCTACTTCTCTGTTTTATCCTAACCAAGCTCCGTTAGAATTGAATTTTTGAACTTTTCCGTCAATAGTGACAGTTCCTGTTACCATTGCACCTTTAGAATTGAAATAGTACCAAGTATTGTTGATTTTTAACCAACCAGTAACCATAGCGTTATTTAAATAATACCATGTACCGTTTACTTGTTGCCAACCAGTCATCATATGGCTATTTAAGTAATACCACTCACCATCAATGAATTGCCATCCAGTTTTCATTGCTGAATCTAAGTAATACCATTTACCGTTATCTTTAACCCATCCAGTTTTCATAGCTGAGTCTAAGAAGTACCAT
>JAZLDV010000132.1:0-6080 GCA_045614925.1 Coprobacillaceae bacterium
TTTATAGAAGTGATTATACAGAAGCTTCATGGGGAGCTTACAAAGAATTACGTGAACAAGCATATAGCTTAATCGCAGATGAATCAGCAACAATTGAACAATATAAACAAATGAAAACTGATTTATTAGAAGTAAAAGAAACATTAGTTAAAGGAAATCCAGATGAAAAAGCTGATGGATATTTCAGACTTGCATCATTTAATATCTGGGCTCCTAATCCAACTCATCCAGATGTTGAAGGTATTTTAGCTGAACTTACTAGATGTGAAGTTGATTATGCAGGTATTCAAGAAGTTGATAAATTCAATTCAAGAGATAACAGAGATGTCTTAGCATTAATTGCTAGTGATGTTTATAGTCATAATTATCAAAAAGCAATTAATTATAAGAATGGTGAATATGGAATCGGACAAATTTCTTCAACAGAAATGTTAGAAGTGTCTGGTGGAAATTATACTGTTGTAAATGGTGAAGAAGGAAGAGCATGGCAAAGAATGCTTGTTGAAATTGATGGGAAACAAGTTGCTATTTACAATACTCACTTAAGCTTAGGACAAGGTGATGCATTTAGAAGCAATGCTGCTGAAATTATGGAAGTTTTAGAAAATGATCCTGTACCATATAAATTATTAACTGGTGACTTTAATGCAACTAGAGAAACTATGGATATTTTTAAAGCAAAATATAATTTAGCAAATGGTAAAGATGGATTATGGTATAGTACTTTCGAAGGTGATAGATATGCTTCAGGTTCAGGATATTTAGATGGTGAACCAAATGCAGATATCGAAAGTGGTATCGATAATATCATTTATACTAAAAACTTAGATTTAGATCAATTTAGAGTTGTTTACAATGATGTATTAAGTGATCACTTTATGATTTATGGTGATTTCAAAGTTTTAGCTTATGAAGATGATTTACAAGAATTAGTTGATAATTCAAATTATGAACAAGTTAAATATACTGATGAAACTTATGCAGTATACGAAGAAGCTTTAAATAATGCAAAAGCATTATTAGAAAATTCTGATTACACAGAATTACAAGATGAATTAAAAGCAGCTTTAGAAGCGTTAGAAGCTGCAATTGAAGGATTAGTAGAAGCAAAATTTGAAATTTCTACTGATGAAATGAATGCAACAACTGGAAATGCTCACCAAGGTGATGCAAATGAAGGTCCAGCAGATTTTGCAATCGATGGAAACAGAAATACTATGTGGCATACAGACTGGTATCCAGCAAATAATGCAGGTAGAGATGACCATTGGTTACAAATTACATTTGATGAATTAAAACAAATTAACGGAATGAAAGTATTACAAAGACAAGGAGAATATCCAAACGGTCAAGTATTAAAATATGACTTATATGGTAGAATCTCTGAAGATTGTGAATGGGAATTAATTGTTAATGATGGAACATTAACAACATCAAATGACTGGCAAACTGTTGAATTTGATGCAGTTGAAGTTAAAGAAGTAAAATTACAAGTATTAGATGCTACTGGTGACCAACCAAATAAAGAATTCTCAGCAATCGCTGAAATCAGATTTACTGAAACAAATAGAGATGTAGAAGCAGTAGCAGACTACAGTGATGTTAATAGTGCAATCGATGCAGTAAATGCATTAAATAAAGATCATTACACTAATTTTGATGCTGTAGAAGCAGCAGTTGAAGCAGTTGTAAGAGGATTAAGAGTAAGTGCTCAAGCAGATGTAGAAGCAATGGCAGCTGCAATTAATGCAGCAATCGATGCATTAGAATTAAAAGATGCAGATTATTCTGCAGTTGATCATGCAATTGAATTAGCAGGTCAATTAAATAAAGAAGACTATGTAGACTTCAGTGCAGTAGAAGCAGCAATCAATGCAGTTGTAGAAGGATTAGACATTACTAAACAAGCAGAAGTTGATGCTATGGCTTTAGCAATTGAAACTGCAATTCAAGCGTTAACTAAACATCCAGCTGATTATTCTAAAGTAGAAGCAGCAATTGAAGAAATTCCTGCTGACTTAACAGTTTATACTGATGAAACAGTAGAAGCTTTAGAAGATGCATTAGATGCAGTTGTAGAAGGATTAGACTTTACATTCCAAGAAACAGTAAACGGATATGCAAAAGCAATTGAAGATGCAGTTGCAGGATTAAAATTAAAAGATGCTGACTATAGTGCAGTAGAAGAAGCAATTGAAGAAGCAGAAGCATTAGTAAAAGGAAACTATGTAGACTTTACTAAAGTAGAAGCAGCAATCAATGCAGTAGTTGAAGGATTAGATATCACTAAACAAGCTGATGTTGATGCTTATGCTAAAGCTATCAAAGATGCAATCGTAGAATTAGTATTAAAAGGTGCAGATTATAGTGCAGTTGAAGAAGCATTAGAAGCAGTAGAAGCATTAGTAAAAGATATGTATAAAGACTTCTCAGCTGTTGAAGAAGCAGTAGCAGCAGTCGTAGAAGGATTAGATATTACTAAACAAGCAGAAGTAGATGCAATGGCAGATGCTATTTTAGCAGCTATTCAAGGATTAGAAGTAAAACCAACTGAACCAGTTGAACCACAACCACCAGTTGAACCTGAACAACCAGGACAACCTGAACCAGATCAACCAGGTGAAGATGGTGAAGAAGATGAAGTTGTAGTACCTGAACAGCCAGAAGAAGATGAAAACGTAAATACAAGTGATAATACACAAGTATTTGGATTCTTCGCAATGTTAGTAGCAGCAGCATTTGCATTCATGACTTCTAGAAAAAGAAAAGAAGATTAATATAAGTTTTAGAAGGTAGAATAAAAATTCTACCTTCTTTTTTGCATAAAAAAAACAAGTGAGTAAACTCACTTGTTAGGCAATTGTATCTAAATGTCTGTAAATCTTTTTACATAAGATTAATGCAGTTACAATTGAAGAAATTTCTGCAATTGGGAATGATAACCAGATTAAATTAATATTACCTAATAATGATAATAAATAAGCTGCAGGTAATAATACAAGTAATTGTCTGATTAATGAAAGAATAAGACTATATGTACCTTTTCCAACTGCTTGGAATAATGAACTTGTTGCAATGCAGTAACCTGCAAAAACAAAGTGTATTGCGATAATTCTAAGTGCAGGAATACCGATAGACAACATATGCTCAGAAGCTTCAAATAATGATAATAATTGCCCAGGGAATAATTCAAAAATAGCTAATCCCACTAACATAAGAATTGTTGCATAAATTCTTGCATATTTTAATGTTTCATAAATTCTATCTATTTGTTTTGCACCATAATTATATGCAATAATAGGAATCATACCATTATTTAATCCAATAACAGGCATGAAGATGAAACTTTGTAATTTGAAGTATGCACCAAATACTGCTGTTGCAGTATTTGAGAAAGTAATAAGAATTTTATTCATTCCAAATGTCATTACACTTCCGATACTTGACATAACGATTGATGGAATACCTACGGCATAAATTCTTTTAATAATTTCAAAGTCAGGTCTGAAACCTTTAAAGTTTAAATGAACATCATGGTTGAAGTAAACATTCATTAACATTGCACAGATCATTGCGATAATCTGACCAATGATTGTTGCAAACCCTGCACCAGCAATACCCATTGCAGGAAGTCCAAAATATCCAAAGATTAATATTGGGTCTAAAATAATATTAATAACAGCACCAATAATTTGAGTTGTCATACTTAATAATGTTCTACCTGTTGCCTGTAACATTTTTTCAAAATAGAACTGACCAAATAACCCGAACCCTAATCCTAAAACAATCATTGTATATTGAGTTCCGTATTTTAAAATAGTTGGATCACTAATTTGCACTGCAAAGAATGTTTTAGATAATGTTAAACCAATTATTGCAAATGCTAAAGCAGTTAAAATAAAAATAAATGCTGAGTTTGTTGCTGTTTTGTTAACATGATCCTGATTTTTTTCACCTAAACATCTAGATAAAAGAGAATTCATTCCTACAGATGTTCCAGCTCCAAAGGCAATCATAAGATTTTGAAGAGGGAATGCTAATGATACAGCAGTAAAGGCCTCTTCACTAATCTTTGCTACATAGTAACTGTCTACGATGTTATATAATGCTTGGACAAGCATTGATATAATCATAGGCAAAGACATAGTAATTAATAATTTATTAATGGGCATCGTCCCCATTTTATTATCTTTCTTCATCACTTTCTCCTTTCAAAAATAGCTGAGCAATCATATCAGCTGCTGCGTCGATACCTAAATCACTATTAATACATAGATCAAAGTTTTTTAATTGACCCCATTTGTTTGTTGTATAGAAATTATAGTAATCACTGCGTTTTTTATCTTTTTTTGTAACATATTTCTTTAAATCTTCAAATTCTTCATTATATTCCTCTTTTACTCTTTTCATTCTTGATTCAAGAGGAGCATGAATAAATACTTTAAGAACATGATCATAGTCTTCTAAAATATAATCAGCACATTCGTTGACGATAATGCATGAATCATGATCAGCGATATGTCTGATGATTTTTGATTGCATTGTATAAACCTGATCATTTAAAGGTAAAGTTGTAGGAGTTGGTGCAAATGTATACATAAAACTAGAAGTCTTTTCTTCTGATAATTGTTTTATTGCATTGACATCTATACCAAGTTCCATTGCTGCTAGATCAATGATTTCGTTATCATAATAAATCATTTGTAATTTTTCAGCTACTTTTTGAGCAATTAAACGTCCGCCAGAACCGTATTCTCTAGCAATAGTAATAATTTTATACATAATTAATTCCTCCTTGTTTGTCATATTTTAACACATATTAAAATTATAGGATATATTCGCTTACTAAAAAAGTTGTTTTTATTATATGAAATTTGTATAATAAAAACATAAGGAGTACAAAAATGGAGTTTCATGTATTAGCAAGTGGTTCAAAAGGAAATGCAACATTTATATATGAAAATAATTGTGGGATTCTTATAGACTGTGGGATATCTAGAAAACAATTATTGTATAGATTAAATGAGTTGGGCTTTAAGGAAAGTGATATCAAATATGTATTTTTAACACATGATCACTATGATCATAGTAAGAATATACCTATATTTGATAAAGATATTGTCTATAGTGCAAAAAAGAATATAAAAGATTTAGATGATGAACATACATTAATCCCTTATACACATCAGCAATTTGATGTGTTTGATGTATTTACATTAAAAGTATCACATGATGCAAGTGATCCGATAGCTTTTATATTTAAAACAGACGAGACACTATTATATATGACAGATACAGGATATGTATCACAAAAAAATAGATCTTATATGTATAATCTGAACTATTATATTATTGAAAGTAATCATGATATAGAAATGCTGATGAATACAAAAAGACCTTTATTTTTAAAAAATAGAATTTTAAATGATGAAGGGCACTTAAGCAATGAATATAGTGCAAGATTGATGTGTGATATGATTGGAAAAGATACAAAAGAAATTGTATTAGCCCATTTATCACAGGAAGCAAATAGTGAAGAAAAAGCATTAGAGACATATAACAGTATTTTTGCTGAGAATGAGATTGAGTTTAACTGCATTAAAGTTGCAAGTCAAGTGAACGTTATATCTGGAGGAAATTATGAAAATAAGAATTATTAGTGTTGGTAAATTAAAGGAACAATATTTAGTTGATGGAATTAAAGAATATGTTAAAAGATTATCTGCATATGCTGATGTTGAATTGATTGAGGTTCCTGATGAAAGAATTCCTGAAAGATCATCATTAGCTGAAGAAATGATGGTGAAAGCTAAAGAAGGAAGAAGAATCTTAGATAAAGTAAAACAAGATGATTATATGATCTTGTTAGATGTAAATAGCAGACAAATGGATTCTATTGAATTTTCAAGAAAAATTGAAGATTGTATGATTAATGGAAAAAGTACAATTGACTTTGTCATTGGAGGATCTTTAGGACATGGTGATGATGTAAAAACAAGAGCAAACTTAATGTTAAGTTTCTCTAAAATGACATTACCACATCAATTAATGAGATTAGTATTAGTTGAACAAATTTATCG
>JAZLDV010000133.1:0-5047 GCA_045614925.1 Coprobacillaceae bacterium
ACTAAAAAATTAGGTAGAATTTCTTCTACAACATTACTTACATTCTTATTTACAACTGTATGTGCATTAGGATTTGCTGCAATCGCAGGATCAATTACTTATAAATTAGGTTTATTTAATGCTGTTGATGCTGGAAACTTATCAGTACAAACAGGTGCTACTGGATCTAATCCTTTAAAAATCATTTTAGATATTGTTCCTAAAAACTTAATTAGTGCTTTCTCTAATAACGGTGGTGTTTTATCAATTGTATTTATTGCTGTTGTTATTGGTTTAGCAATGAATAGTTTAGGTCATAAAGTAAAAACTTTTAAAACTTTATTAATTGAAGTGAATGAAATTATTACAACTTGTTTATCATTTATTATTACAAATTTTGCACCATATGGAATTTTCTGTTTATTAACAAGAACATTTGCAATTTATGGTATTGATAATTTAATTCCTGCTTTAGCTTATGTAGTCACAGCTACATTAACTTTATTTATCTATTTATTAGTTGCTTATCCTATTTATTTAATGTTATTTGCTAAAGTTAATCCAATTCCATTTATGAAGAAAATCTCTAAAGTGGCTTTATTTGGATTCTCTACATCTTCAAGTGCTGCAACATTACCTTTAAATAAGAAAACAACTGTTGAAGAATTAGGTGTTAGTGAAGAAGTTGCTTCATTTACTTTACCATTAGGTATGACTGTTAATATGGATGGAACTGCAATTATGCAAGTTATTGCTGCTATCTTCGTTGCTGCAAGTTCTGGATATGATGTAACATTTGCATCTATGAGTATTATTGCAATCTTAGCATTAATTGCCTCAATCGGAACTCCTGCTGCTCCAGGTGCAGGTGCTATTATCTTATTCACTATCTTAACTGGTATGGGATATACAAATGATGCTGCATTATTATCTTATTCATTAATCTTAGCAATTAATAGACCAATTGAAATGTTAGTTACATCATTAAATGTAGTTGGTGACTCTTCTACATCGGTTATTGTTGCTAAAAAAGAAAATGCATTAAATAAAGATATTTATAATGCATAAGACTTTTTATAAAAATTCATATTTTATAACAATAATAAAGTGTTATATTATTTCTTACAAAGAGATAGCATGACACTTTTTATTTTTTATAATATATCTGTATCTTTATCATTATTTCATATTATTACAAACATACAAAAGTAAAGACAATATTGACGTTATGTATAAAGGACTTTTGTATTAATGATCAATCATTTTAATTAGATATAATACTACTTATATTTAATATAGAAAGAGAAAAACACCAGATGTTTAATCTGGTGTTTTGATTATGTTATTATTCAGTTTCAATTAATCCGTATCCGCCATCTAATCTCTTATAGACAACACTTACTAATCCAGTTTCAATATCTTTATATACAAAGAATGAATGTCCAATTAATTCCATTTGCATGATAGCTTCTTCTAAATCCATTGGTTTAGGAGTAATAGTTTTTGTTTTTACAATTACATCTTCTTCAGAATCTTCTACTTCTTCTAATGTTGCAGTATTAAATGCCATTTTATTATCTTTAGATTTTCTGCTTAATCTTGTTTTGTATTTTCTAATTTGACCTTCTAATTTGTCAACAACTAAGTCAATTGCATTGTATAAATCTTCATCTACAACTTCTGCTCTTAATAAAATATATTCTGTAGGAATAGTTACTTCAATTTTTTGTCCAATTGGATAAACACGAATTAAAACTTTCGCCTCAACATCTTCACCCATAATAAAGTATTTATCTAAGTTTGCTAATTTCTTATTAATCTTAGTTTCAATACCTTCTGTTAATTCAATGTTTTTTCCTCTAATAATAGTCTTCATAAAACCGACCTCCTTTATATCTATATTATAACATTATTTTTTTTAAAATACACTCTTGACACATATTTTTTTACAAATATTTTTTTATTATTTGTATTAAAACTAAATATGCGTCATTAACAGTTTTTTTACAAAAGAAAAAAACTGTAATCAGAATTGATTACAGTTTGATTTTATAAATATTTTTTTAAGTCTTCAACTTTATCTAAGTTTTCCCATGGTAAATTTAAATCACCACGTCCAAAATGTCCATATACTGCAGTATTAGAATAAATTGGTCTTAATAAATCTAATGTTGAGATAATTCCTTGTGGAGTTAAATCAAATTCATTTTTAATAGCTTTTAAGATAACATCTTTTTCTACATGTTCACTTCCATATGTTTCAATGAAGATACTTGTAGGTTCTTTTACACCAATTGCATAAGATAATTGGATTTCAATTTTGTCACATAATTTAGCAGCAACAATATTTTTAGCCATATATCTAGCCATATAAGCAGCAGATCTATCTACTTTAGAAGGATCTTTTCCTGAGAATGCTCCCCCACCATGTCTTGCACTACCACCATATGTATCAACAATGATTTTTCTTCCAGTTAATCCTGTATCACCATGAGGACCACCAATTACGAAACGTCCAGTTGGATTGATATATACTTTATAATCAGTATTCATATTGTATTTTTTTACAACTTCTTTCATAACAACATCTTTAATATATGCTTTAAATTCTGCTTCATTAAAGTCATCATCATGTTGTACTGACATTAAGATTGTATCAATACGAGGATTTTGTGGATCAGTATAATCTACAGTTACTTGAGATTTCATATCTGGTCTAGCCCATTTGAACTCACCTTCATGTCTTCTTTCTGTAGCATAACGAACTAAATGGTGTGCAATTGAAACTGGTAAAGGCATATATCCTTCTGTTTCATTACATGCATAACCAAACATAATACCTTGGTCTCCTGCTCCACCTACTTCAACATTTGTACCTAAAGCAATATCAGCAGATTGAGTATCCATAACAACTTGTACTTTACAAGTATTTCCATCAATTCCTACTTCTTCGCTAGTATATCCAATTTTATTTAAAGTGTCTCTTGCAATTTGTTCATAATCAACAACTGCATTTGTAGTGATTTCTCCACCAACAACAACTAAATTAGTTGTTGTAAAAACTTCACATGCAACTCTTGAATAAGGGTCACTTGCTAAACATGCATCTAAGATAGCATCACTGATCTGATCACAAACTTTGTCAGGATGCCCTTCAGAAACTGATTCTGATGTAAATAAAATTCTTTCCATTTTTCTTTCCTCCTCATTACAATAAAAAAAGCTTTCAAGAGGAAAGCTTCGCTTTTCCTCTTATCGTTCAAGTAAAACTTGCTAGGTAAAGGCACCTTCTTAAATAAGGGTTGCCACCACTTCATCGATCCTCATCTCGTGGTTCTTCATAAGAGCTTATTTATTGATTTATCTGTTTTAATTCTTGCTGACTTAAGGATGTCATGATTTCGATGAGATTTTCATCTAACCCTAAATCAAAAAGTATCTCAGCAATCTTTAACTGCTGCTGTTTTTTCGTCATAATATCACCAATAATATTTTATCCTTATAAACAAACATTATTCGCATTTTTTTGACAAAAAGCATTATATGCAAAAGTCTATGTATTGTCAACATATTCTTTTGCATATAATCGTATATTTTTTTATTTTATTTTTCTTTTAATAAATCTCTGATTTCAACTAATAATTCTTCAGTTGTTGGTCCTTTAGGTTCTTCAGGTTTAACTTCTTCTTTTTCTTCTTCTTTTCTAAGTTGTGATAACTTAGTGATGAATTTTAACATAATGAAGATTACTAAAGCAATGATTAAGAAATCAATGATATTTTGTAAGAAAGCACCATAATTTAATACAATTCCTGCTTCCCCTTCTACTTCTGAAGCTTTTAATACTAATGATAAATCAGTAAAATTTGTTGCTCCAGTCATTAATGTAATACATGGCATAATAACATCATTAACTAATGATGAAACGATTTTTCCAAATGCGCCCCCAATGATAACCCCAACTGCCATGTCAATAACGTTACCACGCATTGCGAATTCTTTGAATTCTTTCATAAATTTTTTCATTAAATAGCCACCACCTCTAGTACTCCAGGTACTTCTTCAACTAAAATTGTTTCTACTCCATCTTTTAAAGTGGCATCTAACATTGAACATCCAGCGCATGCCCCATGCATTTCTACATATACGATACCTTCTTCAAATTTAACAAACGAAATATCTCCACCATCTCTTTGTAAGTATGGACGTAGTTTATTGATAACTTTTATAATTTCTTGTTCTTGATTCATTATAAAAAACCTCCTATTTAATATTATAACATATTTTTTAAAATATAAAAGTATAACAACCTTTATTTTCTTTAATAAGAAAAAATTTTGTGATATAATGTATAAGAATGGAGGTGTACTATGGATCAAAGAGTCAAAATTGGGGATATCATTGATGTAACAATAACTGGGGTTCAACCATATGGAGCTTTCGCATCATTACCAGATCATACATCGGGTTTAATACATATTTCTGAAATATCTGATAGATTTGTAAGAAGTGTAGAAAACTTTGTTCACGTAGGTGATATTATAAGAGTAAAAGTTATTGATATTGATGAATATACTCATCAGGCTAAACTTTCATTAAAAGCTGTACATACAATTAAAAGAAAACATAAAAGAGGATTTAAAAATCAAAGAGAAAAAATTCAAGAGACACCTTTAGGTTTTAGTTCATTACAAGATAAGTTGCCTGAATGGATCGAAACAAGTATAAAAGAAACAATTTCTTAAGATGAACAGATTTATAAATATACATAAAAAACATATATATTATTAATATAAATCATTTTCTTAATACAGAGGCAAAACATAGTTTTACCTCTTTTTTTATAAAAAATGAATTTTTTTAAATTTTTTTCATTTTTTTATTGACGAACATATTTTTACATGATATTATGTATGAGCACTAAGCGATGGAGGTTTAGCTCAGTTGGGAGAGCATCTGCCTTACAAGCAGAGGGTCAGCGGTTCGAGTCCGTTAACCTCCACCATTAATACGCCGGCTTAGCTCAATTGGTAGAGCAACTGACTTGTAATCAGTAGGTTGAGGGTTC
>JAZLDV010000134.1:0-10945 GCA_045614925.1 Coprobacillaceae bacterium
TAGAAAGGAATAGATATGGCTGAAAAGACGAAAAAGGACTCTTTAACCACCCAAGAATTAGATAGTGTCCTTAGTTTTAGTAATGCTTTATATAGCAATTTTGGTGGTTTCGGTTTCGGCTTTGCTACTCCATTTACTCAAAATCAAAACTTACTAAGATTAAATAATAATCCTGTTAAACCTACTATGGAGAAATTAGTAAAGGCTTTAGAGTCTGCTCCATATGATTATGGTAGTTTATCCGCATATTCCGAATTTATGGAAATATGGGATGCTATATATGCTAAGACGTTAAGGTATTATGAAGGATTATTGGCTTTTGATTTATCTTATACTTGTAAAAATATTAAAAATCCAAGTGAATATAAATCGAAAGAGTATCTTGATGATGTAAAAAGAGTACAAAAGTTCTTAGACAACTTTGATTACAAGTTAGAGTTTAAAAAAGTTGTAAAAGAAATGTTAAGAAGAGAAACTTGCTTTACTTGGTTTAGAGATACGCACGAAATAGAAAATCCTATTGAATTAAGTGATGAAGAAACTAAGATAAAAAGAAATGAAAAGTTTGGTCTACAGATTATGCCACAGAAGTATTGTCTGTTAACAGGATATTTTAACTGTAGTCAGTTACTTTATGACTTTAATGTTAATTATTTTTTAAATGCTACTGTAGATATAAACTTGTTCGCTCCTGCTCTTAAAAAGAAGTTTAGAGAAGCCTTTGATGGAAAAGAAAATGGGTATAATCCTGCGGCACAGTTGGATTATAGAAATGGTGAATTTTCTACTTGGGTTCAAACATCTCCAAATGAAGGTGCATACGCATTTAAGTTTGATATAGGTAACTTTAGACAAGTTCCACCCTTTATTGGACTTATGAAAAATTGTATGCCTACAGATGAAGTTGAACAAATGCAGATAGATAAAGATTTAATATCCGCATATCTTTTACTTGCAGGTGAAATTGAAACAATTACTACTGAAAAGAGTGGTAATAAAGCCGACCAATTTGCAATTAACCCTAAAACAATGGGTCAATTTATGAGTTTAGTAAATAGTGGTCTTAAAAATCATATTAAGCCACTTGCGTTACCTCTTAAAAATATAAAGGGTTGGCAATACGAAGATAAAAATACAGATATGGCAAGTTCATATAATAAGAATACTGCGGCTAAAGGTGCAAGTGCCACAACTCTGATTTATACAACTGATAAAATGACACAGTTTGAATTAGAGAACGCAATATATTCAGATTATATGATTATGAAACCCTTATATCAACAGTTTAATCAATTCTTGAATTTTTATATTAATAAGAAAACTGTTAAATATAAGTTTGAATTTACTTTAGATGGTCTTGATAGACAATGGGATAGAGAAAAAAGACAGAACGCTTTAAGAACTTACGCTGATAAGGGTATAGTTTTAGACCCGACTATGTGGGCTAGTGCTTTAGGTATGAAACCGCAAGATTTCCAACGTAGTTTAGAGTGCGCTCATAATTCTAACTTTGTTGATAATCTTACTATGCTACTTAATGTTAATACTATGAAAGATGGTGGTATGGGAGATAATGAAGTTGGTGCGCCCGAAAAAGAGGGATTAGAAAAGTCTGATAAAACCGAAGAAGTTCAAGACGATATAAACTAAAGAAAGGAACTGAATTATGGCTATAAATGTAACAGACGAAACAGTTAAAACATTACAAGCCCTTGTTCACGATGCCTTTGAAACTAATGCAATACTTGATAGAGTAAAAACAGTAATGACTACAACTTTAGCATTTCCTGTATTTGGTAACTTTGTGCATATGTTAGCACACAGATACGCTATAAATATTGGAGATGGTGTTGGTGATTTATTAGAAGATTATAACGAACCTGTTGAATATGGTAATATTCCAACACACGTTAGTGATTATTCTGATATTCAATCTGCCATTGATGCGGTTTATAATGCAGTTTTAACTTATCAAAATGAATTGAATCAAAGTGCTAAAGTAGCATTTGATAATATGGACACACATATTTATGAAGGTCTGCTAGAAATTATTGAAGAACACAATAAATATGTTAAACAAGTTATTTTATGGAAAGATATAACAGATAGATACAAAGATTCTCCGTCGCTTGATGTTCATTCAGAACATTATAATATCTTAGGAGAGTAATATGATTATTAGAAAGACACCTAAAAATCCGATGGATTATTATATAGTGGATTCTGATATTAATGAAATATTATATAGTAACGGCTACCAACCAAAATATATGTCTTTTGATGGTAGTCGCTACTATTATGTTAAAACGGAGAATATTTTAAGTTTCATAAATAATAATAACTTGGTTGTATTAGATTCATAAAGGTAGGTAAGCAATATGGAAAACAAATACTATTTTAGTGTTAGTGATATTCAAACTGTTGCTACCGAAGATTCTGTTGAATTTGCTATTGCAAAGATAGCAGTTTTGTCTACTAAACCCAACTCACATAAAGTAAACATTACAGAAGAAATTCTTAGACGTGATGGATTAAGTATTTTAGGTAAGTGGGTTGTTGCTGATTTTGACGGAACAGATACTACCACTCATACAAACAATGAAAAGATAGTTGGTATTATTCCAAATGACCAAACTCCCGAATTTGTTAAAAATGAAGATGGGTCAGTTACAATGTTTGTTGAAGCGGTTATTTCTAAAATATATGCTACTGAGGTTTATGAATTATTCAGAACACATAACTTTAGAAATGTATCTGTAGAAATGGGTACTGCTGATGATACCGAAAGAGAAGATGGTTCAATAGATATTGCAGGACTATGTATATATGGTGTTACAATTCTTGGACTATCTGTTGGTGGTTCTTGCCCCGATGCTAATATGAGTATTATTCGTTTTAGTAGTGATGATGCAAGTAAGTATTATCATAATACTAAGCATTTTAGTTTAAGGGAATTAGCAGAAAAGAGAAACGAGGACTTAAAGGTGACTTCACATCCTATTGATAAATCTAAAAATGCGGTAGATATGGGGTCTTGGGATGGTGACAAGGCTAAAGATGATTTACTAAAAGAAAAGAATTTTAAGACACTTGCTAAAAGTGTATGCTTATTATTAGAAGATGGTTGGGAAGATAAAGAAAAGGGTGCATTAAAATATCCTGTTATGAACCTTAAAAATGGTAAGTGGGTTTATAATGCACAAGGTTTATCAAGTGCAAGAGCATATGGTGAACAACACGACCCTTCCGTTGCTGATAAAGCAATCTCAATTCAGAAAAAATTGGGTTTATATAAAGATAATGAAGATTCTAACAAGGAGGAAAAGGAAAAGATGGGAAATGAAGATAACAAGAATTTTTCCAATTCCGAGGATAAAGAAAAAGATGTTATAATGGAAGAGAATAAAGAAAAGGATATGGCTTGTGGTGACGACAAGGATAAAGAACTTTGTGGTGACAAGAAAATGGCTGAATCCGAAGATGAAAAGTTAAAGGACGAAAAGAAAGAAGAAGATAACATCAAAGACGAAGAAAAGAAAATGGCAGAAGAATCCGAGGACGAAAAATTAAAGGAAGAGAAAGAAGAAGAGGATGATATTAAGGACGAAGAAAAGAAGTTCTCTCTTGATGCTTATGTTGACGAAGCGGCTATGATTGCTATGCTTGAAAACGAAACAGAAGAGAACAAGGCTCTTGCTAATCAAGTTGCTAAAGAATTTTCTGCAAATGATATTGTCGCTAAGATTCTTGAACTTTCAAAAGAAAATGCAGAACTTAAAGCAGAAAAGAAACTTGCCGAAGTTGAAAAGGCTGAAAAGAAGTTTTCTGCTATTATGGCTTCTGTAAAAGAAGATTTAGATGAAAAGACTTTTGCTGAACTTTCTGAAGAAGGTAAAGGACTTTCATTTGAAGAACTTGGTGGTTTTGAAAACAAGGTTAAGGCTTTTGCTTACGAAGCAACCAAGAAAAATAAAGATAACAATGAAGAAGATGATGTCGTAAGATTTGCTTCTTCTAACAATGAAAACGTTGAAACAGATAATGATGTATTCAATAGAATTTCAAAAATGTAATATATAAAGGAGATTGATAATTATGGCATATGGTGTACTTATTGAGTCTATGATTCAAGCAAAAAATATTGATGCACTTAACAGAAGCGTAAAGGCACAGATTGATGTAGCAGGTGGTGGACTCCTTGCTCTTACTGCTCCTACAACACAGGGAGATGACGTATGGACGGCTGCCGCACCCGCTACGGGAAACCTTGGCGACCTTTGGATTGCTTACAATCCCGAAGTTAAGTATATTTCAGTTAATGGTAAGAAGTTCGCAGGACTTTCTGCTGATGCTAGAGATTATACAAACCTTGCAGGTGAAGTATTTGACGCATTTAAGCCCAAGTTAGGTGACGAAATCGTTATTACGGCTGAGTGTGTTGCTGACTCTGATGTAGACGATGTTGTTGCAGGTGACTTCCTTGAAGCAGTTGATGGTGAAACCACATTTGCTAGAGTTGCGGCAGGAACAGGTGCTACGGCAGGTTCAACTGCATTTAAGGTTGAATGGGTAGGTTCTGTTGAGTTTCCACAGGCAAACATTGGTATTGAAAAGGTTAAGGCTTTCAAGGCAGTTTGCGTACAGGAATAATTAAAATATATATTGTAAAAATTTAAAAAGGAGATAGATTATGGAATTTGCTAATGTAAAGGCATTTGCAGAAGTGTCTAAAGATTTATACGATGCTATGAAAGCATTTTCTCTTAATTATAATAACGAAAGAAAGGGTCTTTCTGCTTTCTCAGACCATTCTCGTGAAGAAATGGCTAAGTGCATAAACAAGGCTTTCGCTCTTGAAATTGCAAAGCAGAGTGGCGTTGAACTTCCTAACCTTGAAAACAAGACAGAAGTTAGACGTTTTGCTATGAACCCTATGGTAAGATATTTCGCAAATCAGATTCAAGATGTAATGATTGATATGGTTCTTCCCGAAACTCTTATGACGGGTTCTCTTAGATATTTTGCTGATATTAGAAATGCAGACCTTGGAGATTCAATCAAGTTTGATATTAAGTCAAACTCACTCTTTACTGTTTCTAAAGCAGGTAACAGACAGAGAACAACTAATCAGCAAAAGACTTTCCGTACAACTGTTACGATGACAGGTGTAAACCACGAAGTTACGATTGGAACAACTCTTTTTGAGATGCTTACGGGTCAATCTTTCCTTGCAGAAGAAGTTATGAAGGTTGCTCGTTCTATTGAAACTTCTATGCTCTTTGAAGCATATGATGCTTTCACGGCTGAGGCTAACGCTCTTACAGGTAACCTTGCAGTTGCTAACTATTCAGAGGCTTCTCTTATCAGCCTTTGCGAAACAATTACGGCTTATAACCAAGGACGTAAGGCAGTTATTCTTGGTACTCCTGTAGCACTTAAAGATGTACTTCCTACAAATGGTAACTATCGTTATCTTCTTGAAGATGACTATGTAAGACTTGGACACCTTGCTACATTTAATGGATATGATGTTCTTCCTATGGAACAGGTTGCTAATCCTTATTCAGCAACACCTTACGCTCTTAAACTTGATGATACTAAGATTTATGTAGTATCTCCCGCAAGTGATAAGATTGTTAAGATTGGTGTATTTGGTGGAACATTCTCACATCAAGACAATGCTTACGACAATGCTAACAAGACAATCGAAAATACAACCGAGAAGTCTTGGGAAGTTGCAGTTGTAACTAATAGTGTTGCAGGTGTAGTTAAGACTCTTCACTAATTTAATATAAAACGTAGGGGAACTTAATTGTTCCCCTAGTACATAGAATAGAGGAATTAAAATATGGCTGAAACAAAACGTAGGGGTAGACCGCCTAAGTCAGAAACTACTCCTAAAAAAGTAGAAGAAAATAAAAACGATAATAGCCAAGAAGAACTTATTAAAAAGTTAATGGCTCAACTTGAAGAACAGAACGCTAAAATGGCAGAAATGCAAAAACAGATTGAGAATAATAATCAACCTCAAACTGTTGTTGTAAATAATGAAAATAATTCAATACGTGGCAAAAAGGTTAAAGTAGTTAATCTTATGCAGAATCCTCTTAATATTTCTACAGAACAAAACGGAAATGGTAGAGTATATTCATTTAAGAATTATGGTGATAGTAGACTTATTAAGTTTGATGATTTAGCAGATATAGTTGCGTCTTATCCTTATACTATGGAACACGGATTAGCATATATTTGTGATAAAGAAGTAGTAGAAGAACTTGGACTTGCAGATGATTATGCTAAACTTTTCAATAAAGAAAGAATGGATAAGGTTGTTAAACTAAGAGAAGAATCAGACCTTGATTTATTCCTTGGTATGGATATTAATCTACAGGAGTCTGCCGCTAAACGTATAGCAGAACTTATAAACGCAAATGAAAGAATGGATTATAACTATTTGCGTACTATTAAAGAAAAGACGGGTATTGATATTGAAGCAATCGCTAAAGAACTTAAAGAACTTCAAAGAAAGCCCGATGACGAAGAGTAATTAAAATATTATAATGCGGTGGCGTGGAGTGAAAAGGCGAAAGAAAAAACTTATTCAATAGTATGAGGGAATCTACCCTTGCCGAGTCACCGCATTAAAACAAAAAAAAATAAAAGAAAGGGGTATGCTAAATGGTCACTTTTAAGAATGTACTTGACCGAGTATATACAACTCTCTTTACGGATTATAAACTCGATAAATTAGTTGAAATAGATGAACAAGCCTTTTATGATTTTCTTGGTGGCTTTTTGGTAAACTCCATTGATATATTTGATAGTTGTTTAACAGATTTATCATATCACCCTGTTGAAGAAGTAATAGAGAAAGATAATCAACTTGTTAGAGTTACGAATTATGTGTTTGATAATGAATTATCAAGTAAAGAAATATATATTTTATCTCTTGGTGTTGCTTTAGGTTGGTATAAGAAACAACTTGATGATGTTACTCAATTTAGATTGCATTTATCTAATAAAGATTTCAAGTCTTATAGTGAACAACAGAATTTACAACGTAGACTTGAAAGATTAGGTGCTATGGAAGAGGATTTATCCGAAGAGATACAAAAGTATCAACTTGCTAACTTAGATAAACTCCCGTATTTTGGGGGTGAGTAATTATGTTTGCTTTTAATAGAGAAAGTTATACTAAAAATATTGCTCAAACACCAAAAGAATATTGGGAAGGTTTACATCAAGCAACTATAGATACTATGTGGAGAGATACCACACAGATATATAATATAAAAGAACAGGACGCTTTACCTTTTACGGATAAATATACTGAATATGAAGCGTGGGTTGCAACTGTTTCAGATGACCTTATTAACTATTCAAAAGTATATTCAGACTTTGTAAGGCTTTCTTATCGTGATTTAAACCATAAGCAGAATTATAAAGGTCAATATTATAAATTTGCTCTTGATGGCGAACACGAAGAATATTATATATGTTATGATAGAATGAATAAAACTACGCTTACCGCAGATTTCAAAGTGGTTAGGTGTAATAATGTATTAACTTGGATAGATGAGTATGGTAATGTAATTAAACAACCCTGTTATCTTGGTACAGATGTGACGTCTACAAATAACCTTATAGGTAAAGATGGTATTGTTCCTAACGCAAGATTAATTATTCTCATACAGGCAAACGATTTCACTAAATCTATCGTTAAAAACCAAAGATTTATGTTTGAACATTCTACTGCTTTTAAGGTAGAGGAAGTAAATAATTATATGCAGGAACAAGGTACAGATGGTCAAGTAACCTGTGTTAAGATTTATATTAATTATAGTGCTATTACTCCAAATGATAATGTAGAACTTAATATCTGTGATTATTATGATACTGATTATACTATTAAGATAAATCAAGAAGATAATATTGAACAGGTAACAGGATTTACAGGAACATTAACCGCTACAGTTAAAGATTTAGATACTGTAGTTGATGATTTACAGGTTAATTGGTATTCAAGTGATAGTACAGTTGTTAAGATAGATAATAATGGTAATTATGAAATAGTTGGTACAATAGTCGGAGATAAAGCAACTATTACCTGTTGTTTAGATGTTAATAAAGATGTTAAAGATTCTATTGAAATAGAAGTTGTTGCAAGTGTTATTACAAATAAAGTAATTGTAGTTAATCCTAAAGATATTAAGGTTCTTAAAGAACGTGATAAGGTAGACTTTATTTGTAATGTTTATAATGAAGGAGATTTATTGCCCGATGTGGTTACTTGTGTTGGTAGTGGTGTTCCTAATAATATATACACTCTTACTAATACTCCTATGGGTTATAGGCTCATCATACATAAGAAATACAACAAACCGTTAATATTAACATTTAGTGCTACAGGTTGTACTGATTATATAATGACCATTAAGTTAATAGGTCTATTATAAGGAGATATATATGTTATCTAATGGAAATAGTTCAATGGCTTTTAATGACTTTTCCGAAATGCCTTATATCCCTTATAAGATGTTAGAGGCATTATTAACAGAAGAGTCACAAGTAGCACAAGACTTTTGGAAACTTTTAAAATATGCAGACGTAGATGCTTTAGATAAAGATAATTTAACGTATGATGAAAAGGTAGAACTTATATGGCGTGGAGAATCATTAGAACAGAATTTTAATGTATTTCTTAAACCCCTTATTGGTTCATCTTTAGATACGGCAGAAGCACAAACGCAATTAAGAATATTTAGATTTACAAGTATGCCTGTAAATCAGTTTGAAGCAATTCTTACTATTGAAGCAGATTTTATTACAAATGAAAAAACTGCTTTAGTATATCAGAATGGTATGCTTTGTGAAAGAACTGATTTAATGGAGGCTATGTTTTTAAATATATTTAATGGTAGAGATATTGGGGTTGGTAGTGGATTTGTTACGTTTAACAGAGAATTTAGCCGTTCCTGTAATTCACAATTAAATATCGGTAACTCTAAAAGTTTCTATGGTCGTTCGTTAGTTTTGGCAATTAATTTTGCAAGTGGCGAAAGTGGTGGTCTTTGTGGTTGATATTAAAGACCTAGAATTAAGATATTTTTGTAATGGTTATGATGTTCCATATAAGGTAAAAGAAGGCGGGGAATTAAATATAAAGCCGATATTAGTAAAAGATTATCCTTATTATGAAACCGCTAAAAATATCTTGGAATTACCAAAAAATGAAACTAATAGCGTAGAAATTATTAAAATGTCTTATTTGGAGTTTTTGTTATATATTATTGATGGAAATGATATATATAGAAATTATTTTATTAAAATATGTGAATTGTGTTTTGGATATGTCAATATTGGAATAATCGAACGCAATAATAAACATTGTATAGCATTATGTGATAATGAATCAATAGTAAAATATATTATAACTCCAAAAGAATTTGATGAAATTAGTAAAATTATACTTAATCAAAATGACGCCCATTATGATGGTAGATATGTTAGCCCCGATGTAAAAGAACTTATGAATGAATATTATAAGGTTAAATATTCTAATACACGTTCTCCAAGTTTAGAAGAAAAGAAAGCATTTATTACAAGTAAAACAGGGATAGATATTAATACTATTAATGAAATGATATATAGGTATTTTGATTTAGTATATAGTTCAAGTGTCAATAATGACCTTTATTTTGCTCAAAAAATGGTTCAATGTTCGTATAAATATGATGTTAAAGAAGATGTACGTCATCCCTTATTTGAGCCACCTAAAGACCCTTATGCAGAGATATTTGAAGATACGGGTATTCTTGGTGAAAAGGGTATTAGCGGAGCAGATAAATTAAATGCACAAAATGCTCAAATGATGCTTGAAAACTAAGTTTGTAACATAGGGGTTGGAAACAACTCCTATGTTTATATAGTATATAAGATAACTTAACAGTTATTTTTATATAATATATTATATAAAAAAAATATTAGAATAACTTAATTATTAAGGAGGAAATTCATTATGGCAAGTAAATTTATTCTTGCAGGTGTTGGTGATATTCAGTTATTCGACCAAGGTTCGGGTGAAATAATTGTTACATCTAAGACACTTACTGATAGTGGGATAAACTTTAGTGTTACCGCAGAAGATATTCGTGGTGGTAAGGCAAATGCTATTCTTGGTAAGTATTTCCACGATACCGCTATGGAACTTACTCTTACAGATGCACTTTTCTCACTTGAATATCTTGCACTTAACGTTGGTGGAACAATTACGGCAGGTTCTAACGTATTTACGACAGAACAGATTACAACTGCCGTTGCTGATACCATTACTGTATCAGAAACACCTCAACAGTTTGGTTCTATTGGAACAATCGGTTGGTATTCAATCGCAGGTAAGGATGAATGGTCAAAGATTACGTTTGAAGGTAAGGATGCTACTGTATCTAATCTTCCTGTAGGTACAACTGTCTGTGTTAAGTATATCCATACAGATGCTTCTGCTGAACAGTTTATAGTTTCTTCTGCATTTATTCCTAGCCAAGTACACGCAGTTCTTACACTTCCTTTATTTAAGGCAACTGTAGGAGCAGACGCTTCTTATACGTCAAGTTCTAAGGTTGGTGAAGTACAGGTTGATATTCCTAACTTCCTTCTTGCAGGAGCGCAGGAACTTTCACTTTCTTCATCGGGTGCGGCTACAACTGCTCTTAGTGGTTCTGCACTTGCTTCTTACACAGGTAATGAAGGTTGTGACGCAGATGGTTACTATGCAATTCTTAAACAGGTTATAATTGGTAAGGACGAATGGGCTGATGTTAAGGCTATCGTTATTGCTGATTCTGATATTGACCTTGCACCTGCTGAAACTCAGACTCTTGAAGTTTATGCACTTTATAGTGGAGTTAAAGCACCTCGTCTTATCGAGAACTCTAAACTTACGTTT
>JAZLDV010000135.1:0-21900 GCA_045614925.1 Coprobacillaceae bacterium
ATTACTCTTAACTATTTTTATTTCTTTCATATATAATTTTTAATCCTTTAAAAGTTAAATCAGGATCATATATATCAATTTTATCAGTGTGTTCAGAAATGATTCTTCCTAAACCACCAGTTGCAATAACTTTTAAATCTTTTTGTGTTTCTTTTTTATATTGATCAATTAGATATTCAACACTTCCTAAATAACCATAAAATACACCTGATTGCATTGCATTGATTGTATTGCTAGGTAATACAGTATTTGTTGGTTTAATTTCAATTTCAGGAAGTTTTGCTGCATTAGATGCTAATGCTTGTGCGCCAATTTCAATACCAGGACAGATGCATCCACCATAATATGTTCCATTACTACTAATGTATTCATATGTTGTTGCTGTACCAAAGTCAATAACTAATAAATCGCCTTGATATGTATAATGGGCAGCTACTGCATCAACAATACGATCTGCTCCTACTTCTTTAGGATTATCATATTTTATTGCAATACCTGTTTTTATACCAGGACCTACAATCATAGGTTCTTTTTTTATATAACGTCTAAAACTATTAGTAAAAGAGTGCATAATTTTTGGGACTACACTTGAAATAATAACATCCTCTATTTCTTCTGGTGTAATCTTAATGGCATTTAAAAAGTTTAAAATCATAAAACCATATTCATCACTTGTTCTTTTAAACCAAGTTGTTAATCTATATGTTCCAAGTAATGTGTCTTCTTTATAAACACCTAAAGTAATATTTGTATTTCCTACATCTGCTACAAGTAACATACTAAACCTCCATATTAATTAATTCCTCTAAAATTCTAAATGACAATTCTTTTTTAGACATAAGAGGAAGTTCTATCATATCATCTTTTTTAATAAATGTTGCTATATTTGTTGAACCTTTAAATCCAGCACCTTCAACTTTTAAAGAGTTTGCAACAATCATATCAGCATTTTTATTGATTAATTTCATTTTAGCGTTTTCAATTAAATCTTGTGTTTCCATTGCAAAACCGCATAATATCTGATTTTCTTTTTTTAATTGTCCTAGTGTTTTTAAAATATCTTTTGTTTTAGATAATTCTAAACATAAATGACCATCATTTTTTTTGATTTTTTCATCACTTACGTTTTCTATTGTATAATCTGCTATTGCAGCAGAAAGAATAATATAATCTTGCTTGTCACTTAATGGAATAATTGCTTCATACATATCATTTGCACTTTTTGCTTCAATATAATGAACACCATAAGGTTTTTTTAAATGTGTTACTCCTGATACAAGAGTAACATTTGCCCCTAAACAAAAAGCTGCTTTTGCTAAACTATATCCCATAAGTCCGCTTGAATGATTTGTAATGTATCTTACTGGATCAATTGCTTCTTGAGTTGGACCGGCATTAATCATCACATTTTTACCTTTTAAAGGTTTATCACATAATGCATAATCAATCATTTCATGCAAATCTTCTAAATCTGCTAATTTTCCATTTCCTACATCACCACATGCTAATAGTCCTTTAGCAGGTTCAACAAAGATAACACCATGATTTTTTAATATTTGAATGTTATTTTGTGTTATAGAATTTTCATACATGTGAACATTCATTGCTGGAGCAATCATCTTTTTACAAGTTGCTGCTAAAAAAGCACATGTAAGCATATTATCAGCAAGACCATATGCTAACTTTGATATAGTTTGTGCAGAAGCTGGTACGACAAAGAATAAGTCAGCATCTTTAACAATATCTATATGAGTAATGATTGCAGGGTTTTCTTCATCAAATGTATCAATATAAACTTTTCTTTTTGTTAATGACTGTATGCATATAGGAGTAATAAATTTAGCAGCACTTTCACTCATTAATACATCAATAATATAACCTTTTTTTAAAAGATCACTAATTAATTGAACTGATTTGTAAGCTGCAATACTTCCAGTGATACCAATAACTATTTTTTTTGACATAATAATCTCCTTTATCTTATTCTTAATAATGCTTTAGAAACTGCAAATACAATAATTGTTCCAACTACTGCTTCTAAAATACTTTGAGTTGTAATAATTCCAATAAAGTAGGGCATCAAAGCACTTAAACTTTTACCAATTACATTTGCATATTGTTCACCAAACATAAAATAAATACCTGATAAAACTAAAATAGAATTTGTCATAGCACCAAGTAATGATCCTAAAATAATTGCTAGATTGTTAGATTTAGATTTAAGTAAATCATATATAACACCTGCTACATATCCAATTAATACTCTTGGAACAATTGCAATAACAGCACTTAATATATTTCCACTTAAAAAAGGTGAAAATACGAATGATGTTATTGCAGGCTGTAATGTATTCATTAATATAGAACATAATCCAAACACAAGTCCTAAAGAAGCTCCAGTTTTTCTTCCTAAAACTATTCCAGCGATAATAACAGGAATATGAAGAGTTGTTGCTTTTAATGGACCAATAGGGATAAAACCTAAAAATGGAATACATACCATAGCAATTTCTATTGCTATTAATAAAGATAAATAAGTTAAATTTCTGATTTTATTTTTTTTCATTTTTTCCTCCACTGTCATTTCTATGAATATGACGTATAAAAATAAAATTGTTAATGATATAGTTAATGCAAAAGTCATTACTGTATATATCATTAATTCTTAATCATTATACAACTGATAAAGCAAAAACACAATAATGATTCATTTTATAAAAATAAATAGGAATTATTACTATTTATTGTTGACATAATTAAAAAATTGGTGTATTATAAATGTGTAAGATAAATAAATAGGAGGAATAAAAATTATGGCAAAATATGTATGTGGAGTTTGTGGATTTGTATTTGAAGGAGACGTTTTACCAGAAGGGTATACTTGTCCAACTTGTAAAGTAGGTGCTGATAAATTCACTAAACAAGAAGGAAATTTAACTTGGGCTGCTGAACACTTAATTGGTGTTGCACAAGGTGTAAGTGAAGATATTATTATGGATTTAAGAGCTAACTTTGAAGGTGAATGTACTGAAGTAGGTATGTACTTAGCAATGGCTAGAGTAGCTCATAGAGAAGGATATCCTGAAATTGGTTTATATTATGAAAAAGCAGCTTGGGAAGAAGCAGAACATGCTGCAAAATTCGCTGAATTATTAGGAGAAGTTGTAACTGATTCAACTAAGAAAAACTTAGAATTACGTGTTGCTGCTGAAAATGGAGCAACTGCTGGTAAAGTAGATTTAGCTAAACGTGCTAAAGAACAAAATTTAGATGCAATCCATGATACAGTTCATGAAATGGCAAGAGATGAAGCTAGACATGGTAAAGCTTTCGAAGGATTATTAAATAGATATTTTGGAAAATAATTTAATATAAAATAAAAAAACCTTAGAAATAAGGTTTTTTTTTACATTATTTTACAAATAATGTATAGATTAATAGACCACTAATATAAAGTCCATATCCCGCACTAGCGATTGTTAAAAGCCATAATAAGATTTTAGCCCATTTTGGGAATACTTCAGCAAAAATAATATTTGCAGCAATTGCTACTAATGCGATAAAGAACATAATTACGATAATCATAATATACCTCCTCATAGTCTTATAAATGGTATCATATCTTTGTTCATTTTTCAATAAAATTGTTGTAAATGTAGAATTGAACATTAAAATATGTTATTATATTTGAGCGAGAAGAGGTGTGTTATGAGATATAGAACGAGAAAATATAAAAGAAATTATTCTTATAGTCCTTATTCAAGACGTAGACGTTTGAATTGGGGAAAAGTGTTTTTTGTTATTGCAGCTACTTTAATTGTTGTAGCTGTATTAGTTGGTTTAAATTTTAGACGTATTCAGCTTATTTCTAAAGGTTATTCTTTTAAAGAACAGAATATGGTTTTAAAATTAAATAAGCAAGATGTTAAACTAATTTTAAACGAAGATAAGATTGATTATATAAAAGATTGGATAGAAGGAAGTAAAAATACTGAATTATATGATGAATATGATAAATATAAAGAAATTTATAGTGAAGAAAATTCTTCAACAATCATTACTGAAATAGATCAATTATTTAATACTTATAAAAATGAAATTAATGATTATGGTTATAATGGCGAAAATATTTGGCATGTTTTAAAGAAAGCTCGTACTTCTGAAGCTGAATATTTATTAAAGAACAAATATTATTATAACGATATTAAACATTTTGTTGATGTTCATGGATTTGATTGCAGAAATGTAGCTGATTATATTAGCTTATATAAAGAAAAAAATAGTGCTAATTATGCTGTTTTATTAACTGAATATCCATTTATCATTTCTCAATATAAAAATGATGAAAATTTCACAATCAAAAATCCTGATAAAATTACAAATATTGTTAAAGCAGGTATGAGTCTTCCTTCTGAATATGAACCAGAAGATTTAGTAGAACCTAATGTTTCTTGTGCAAGTGATGATGTTTATTATGTTAGAAAAGAAGCATCTGATGCATTAGAAAAAATGTTTAGTGATGCATCAAAATTAGGATATGAACTTGTGTTAAACAGTGCATATCGATCATATCGTGAACAAAAAGAAATTTATGATCATTACTTTACAATTTATGATGAAGTGACTGCAGCAGGATTAGTTGCTAAGCCAGGGTCAAGTGAACATCAGACTGGGTTAGGAGTTGACTTAACTTGTCGTAATGTTATGAATTTGAAAGATAAAGGTATTGCAGCTTTCTTTGGTGATAGTGAAGATGGAAAGTGGGTAGCTGATAATGCACATAAATATGGATATATTTTAAGATATCCAACATCTTCAAATCATATTACTGGTATTTCAAATGAACCATGGCACTTTAGATATGTAGGTGTAGAAGCAGCAACTAAGATTTATCAGAATAATTGGACTTTAGAAGAATATTGTCTTTATGAAGCAGTTCTTCCAAAATTAAAATAGGAAATAAAATAATCTAGGGATAACCTAGATTATTTTTTAGGAGAAATATATGAAAACATTAATAACAACATTAAATTCGAAATACATTCATACATCTTTATCTTTAAGACTTTTATATGTATCTTCATATAAAAAACATGATGTTGACTTTAAAGAATATACAATTAAAGATTCATATGAACATATAGTTAATGATATTTTGTCTATGAATATAAATGTATTGGCTTTTTCATGTTATATATGGAATATAGAACAAATTAAAGAGGTTATAGCAAGAATTAAAGAAAAAAGAGAAGATATTATTATTATATTAGGTGGCCCAGAAGTATGTTATGAACCTGAATATTTCTTAAAGGAATATGACTGTGATTATATTATTTCTGGAGAGGGGGAAGAAACATTCCCGTTATTATTAGATTGTATAAAAGAAAATAAAGAAATTGATATTGAAGGTGTTAGTTATAAAGGACATATATCTAAAGAAGTACCAGTTGCTTCTATTGAATATATTGAATCTTTAGATTCTCCTTATAATTTAGTTCAAGATAGAAAAGATATGTCTAAACGTATTGTATATTTTGAAACAAGTAGAGGATGTCCATTTCAATGTCAATATTGCTTATCATCTTTAGAGAAAGGTTTAAGATTTTTTAGTGAAGAGTATTTATATAAACAGTTAGATATTATCTTTAATAGTGGAGCAAAAACAATTAAGTTTTTAGATAGAAGTTTTAATGCTGATGCAACTCATGCAATTAAGATATTAGATTATATTTTTAAACATCATAAACCTAATCAGCAATTTCAATTTGAGATTAATGCAGATGTATTAAATCAGAAAATTATTGATTTTATAAGAGATAATGCTCCAAAAGGTGTTTTAAGATTTGAAATTGGTATTCAATCAACATATGAACCAACAAATAAAGCAGTAAAAAGAATGCAAAATTTTGAAAGATTAAGTGAAGTTGTAAAACAATTAATGAAAGATGGTAAATGTGATCTTCATTTAGATCTTATTGCTGGTTTACCATTTGAGTCTTTTGAAAGATTTGCAAAATCATTTGATGATGTTTTTGCTTTTAGAGCTAAAGAACTACAGTTAGGTTTTTTAAAAATGCTTAGAGGAACATCATTAAGAAATGATGCATTAAAATATGGATATTTATATGATGAACAGTCTCCTTATGAAATGAAGAAAAATGATTGGATTAATGAAAAAGATATTGAAAATATTCATTTAGCTGAAGATATGCTAGAAAAATATTGGAATAGTGGACGATTTGAAAAAACGATGAATGCTATTATGGATAAAGAAGAATCACCATTTTATTTCTTTTATAATTTAGGATGTTATTATAGTGAAAATAACTTTAAAAAAATAGGTTATCAGTTAGATGAATTATATCAATATTTAGATAGTTATCTTAATGATGAATATTATCATGAATTATTAATCTACGATTATCTATCACAATTTAAAGTTAAACCTAAAAAATGGTATAATCCAACATTGGATTCAAAAGAAAGAAAAGAAGTTATTAAATTATTAAGTGAAAAGTATAATTTAAACAGTGAGTTATTATTTAGATATGCAATTGTAGAAAAAGTAAGACATGGTTATATAGTTGCTATTTATAAAGATATGAAATGTGAAATTTCATACTATGAGGAAATCTAATATGATATCGATGGTTGATTATGTTCACTTACGTTTAAAGTCATATGGTCATATAGGTGTAGGAGTCGATATGACAATGGGGAATGGATTTGATACTTTAGCATTAGCAAAGCAATGTGATTATGTTTATTCTTTTGATGTTCAAAATGAAGCGATTCAAGCAACATCAAAACTGGTTAAAGATTTCAATAATATACAATTAATCTTAGATAATCATGCGAATGTAGATCATTATATTGATAAATGTGATGTTGCAATATTTAATTTAGGATATTTACCTCAATATTCTCATGAAATTACAACATTACTTGAAACAACAAAAATAGCAATCAAAAAAATAGTAGATATGATGAGTACTGCAGTATTTATTGTTGTATATCCAGGGCACAATGAAGGGTTTAAAGAAAGTCAATGGATTGATGAATTTGCATGTTCATTAAATTCAAAACAATTTAATGTCTCTCAATTTTCAATGTTAAATAAAAACAAATCTCCTTATGTAATAGAAATAGAAAAAAGAAAACACATCATATGATGTGTTTTTTTAGCATAAGATATAGCTGAATGAATCCTGATCTACAGAATAAATTAAATCTTCATTATTTTTATTGAAATGGAATAATTGTCCATCTTCAACTTTACCGTTCCAAGTAGTTACGATAAATACTTCTTTACTTAATTCTTTTAAGAATTCTAATAAGTCGACAGAACTATTAATAATTAGGTTTTTACGGTCTAATAATAATACTTCATGGTGATAATTAGCTAAGAAATCTTTCATTTCTTTTAAAATCTTATCAGCTGGTACATGTGCAAATAATTTGTCTACATCAACAATTGGGTCACCAGTTTCTTCAGAATATTCTCTTAAAAGTTTTGATTTACCACTACCTGGCTGACCGATGACAAGTAGTAGTTTTTTATTATCTTTTTTTAATTCCTCAATCTTTGTTTCAAGTTTCATATTATCAATCTCCTTTTGATGGTCTATATATAATATATTATACCATTATATGTAAACGGTTACCACATTTATTGATAAAAAATTTTATCTTTAAATCTTTTTGTTGGATAAAATTATTTGACCAATATGTAAATACTCTAAATCGTTAGAAGATTTTTCTATATTTGGTAAAAAATCTTGTGGAAGATAATGTGCTAATTCTTCTTTGATGTTTACTAAACTATAAGGAAAATCTTCATTTAAAATAATTGTTTCAGGACTTATTATACAAATCAATGAAACGATTGTTTTGATCAACGATTGATCTTGGAATGAAAAATTATTGCTATAATAGTTTTGAGACGTTTTTACAGGAAGATAATTTAGATTACCTGCAAAATGAGTATCTCCTTTAATTAGTATGCCATTTATCATTGTTGCACATTCAATATTGTTATTATTTTTTTGTAAATAGATAACTGATTTGTTCTGATTGACGTGCTGATATCCAATTAATTTGGATTGAATATAATTATCAATGTAAAAATTTAGTTTTACATATCTGTTTTTTAAATGTTCTAATAAATTAAAATTATAAAAGTCTTTTAATGTCGTAGTTATAATAACATTATCTTTTATATAACATGGTAATGATATATGAATCTTTTGAATATCATTATGATCAACAAGTATACTGTCAATCATATTTGTTAAATCGGATAAAGTAAATTGTGATTTGATAGATATATCATTAATTAGTTTTTCCTTATTTTTATATAATGTTTTACAAATACACAATTTATCATTGTGTTCAAAAACACTAATGCAAAATAGGGGACTTTTATTTTTTAAAATAGATTTATTGTTAAATACCTCTAAGTCAGTTCTTCCAGAAATGATATTATAATTTTTATATTCATTATTAATAAAGGTTAATAGTTCTCCTACATCATATTTTGCAAAAATATAAGAAGGGATATTTAATACTAATTTATTTGGACATAAATTTTTAGTCTCATTATTTAAATAAGATATCTGAGGTGCTAATAAAATAATATCAAATGAATTTGCTAGAGTTTGTAGTTTGCTATAAGAACATGCTTCAATATGATAATCATAAGATAGTAATTTGATAGCTTCTTTTATTTTAGAAACGAAAAATGAACTTGTTAATCCACTAGTACAACAAATTAGTATTTTTTTGTTTGTTTTCTTAGTTATATTAAGTAATGTATCTATCATTTCATTAAATAAATCAATTGCATGTTTCATGGAAGTCATTTGGAAATGAAGATAGAATACAATTTCATTTGTGTAGATTTGAGTAATGGACAATTCTATAATATTATTTATGTGGAATGTCACCTCACATAAGCAATGCTCTGTTGTAATAATAATATGGTTATCATTTTTTTCATCCAGACACATTGAATAGTGGGGGTTATTTTGATTTAAAATCCATTCTTTAAATAATAATACATTAACGTCTTTTAAAAATGCATCCATTTTACCGCCTCCAATCTTTTATATTTTAACAATTTTTTAAAAAAATAGATAGAGTTTTGAAAAATATTGTTTGAAATTATAAAGATTTTTAAAAAAAATACAATTTTGATAAATGTTAAAAAATTTTTGTTGTAGTATTGTTAATTTTTTACTATAATAATGACATGAATTATGGAGGGTAATTATAATGGAAAACAAAGTAAAAAGAATTGCGTTACTTTCAGGTGGAGGAGATTGTCCTGGTTTAAATGCAGTTATTAGAACAATTACTAAAACTGCTATTAACAAATATGGTTGGGAAGTTATTGGTTATGTATATGGATATAGAGGATTATACAACAATAATTATATTGAATTAACTGAAGAAAAAGTAGAAAACATATATAAAGAAGGTGGAACTATTTTATATAGTTCTAACAAAGATAACTTATTCGATTATTTAGTAGATGATGGAAATGGTGGAAAAGTTAAAAAAGACGTAAGTGATGTTGGAGTAGAAAACCTTAAAAAAGCTGGCGTTGATGTATTAGTTGTTTTAGGTGGAGACGGTACTTTAACAAGTGCTAGAGATTTCTCTAGAAAAGGTGTTAAAGTTATTGGTGTACCAAAAACTATGGATAATGACTTAGCAAGTACTGATGTTACTTATGGATTTATGTCAGCTATGACTGTTGGTACTGAATTCATCGATCGTTTAACTACTACAGCTAAATCACATCACCGTGTAATTTGCTGTGAGTTAATGGGACGTGATGCTGGATGGATTACTTTATATGCTGGTTTAGCTGGTAATGCAGGTGTATGCTTAATTCCTGAAATTCCATTCACAATCGAAAATATTGCTAAAGCAATTAAAAAACGTGATGAATTAGGTTTACCTTATACAGTAGTTGCTGTAGCTGAAGGTGCTAAATATGCTGATGGTACTAAAGTAATTGGTAAAATTGTTGAAGATTCACCAGATCCAATTCGTTTAGGTGGTATTGCTGCTAAAGTTGCAGATGACTTAGAAAAAGTAATTCCAAACCATGAAGTAAGAAGTGTTAACCCAGGTCATATTATTCGTGGTGGAGATATTTCTGCTTATGATAGAATTTTATCTATTCGTTATGGTGTTGCTGCTGCTGACTTAATTAATGAAGGATTATTCGGAAATGTTGTAACTATCAACGGTGACGTTATGGGATATACTTCATTAGAAGAAGTAATCGGTGATGCTAAAATCGGTAAACAAAAACATGTTGATCCTAATGGTGAATTAGTAAAAGCTGCTAAATCTATTGGTGTATCATTTGGGGATGAGTAATACTCATCCTTTTTTGTTTTGTTGATTTTAATATATGATTTTGATAAAATATTTATGCTAAGGAGGAGAATTATGGTCAAAGAATTAATTCAAAATGGTGAATTCAAGGATGCTCTATCGTATCTAAACGATATGAATGATGAAAATACGAGATATTTAAGATTAGTATGTCTTGTTGGATTAGGTGAATATAAACAAGCAAGAGCAGAAGGTGCATGGGCAAAAGAAAATGCTCAAGATACATATTATGATGTTGTATCTATGTATGTGACTGCCTTAAAAGAATTAGGTGATTTTGAAGAAGCAATTCGTATATTGATTGAAGAGTTATCTATGCCTTATATTCCTTATGAATATGAAATGATGTTTAATACTGCATATGATGAAGTATTATTAGAAAAACAAGAGGCACAATATACTGTAGAATCTAAAAATCAGATTTTTTCAATTGAAGAAATTGCTCAGATTTTAAAGAATAAAGAATGTAATGAAGATCTTATGTATATGGCATTAGACCAGCTGCAACAGTTAAATGTAAGAATGATTATGAATGTCGTTAGAGACTATCTTTTAGATCCTCAGAAACATTTTTTTGCTAAAACATTATTAATCGAAATTTTAATTGATCAGCAGGTTGATGAAGAATTAGAGGTTTATAAATTAGGACAGTATTATTCTATTAATCCTATTTATATGGCTCATGTATTAGAACAGGATTGTTATAATGGGATTATTCGTTATCTTCAAAATTATTTAGAAGATGAAAATCCTGCATTGTTTGAACAATGTGTAGAATTTTTAGAATTTGTATTGTTCGCTTTATATCCAAAAGAATTCTATGATGATGAATATAATATAATAGCTGGAAGTTTACATTTCTATATCGCATCATTACAAAATATTGATATTACAATGGAAGATATTGAAATTATGTACAATTGTGATGAATATGAAGTGAATGAATATGTAAATATTTTAAAGAAAATAGAAATTGTTTAGCACTCTAACTTTATGAGTGTTAAAGTCTTGCATTATTTATTTTAATAATGTATAATAAACAATGTTAAAAAAATGGAGGAAGTATATAATGGAAACAGTTTGCAATAGACTAGAAAAATCAATGAAAGAAGTAAAAGTAACTTTTGGTGCTGAAGAATGGAAAAATGCCCAAACTAAAGCATTAAATAAGTTAGCTAAAAATGTAAGATTAGATGGTTTCAGAAATGGAAAAGCTCCAATCCAAATGGTTAAAGCTAGAATTGGAAAAGGACCTATCTTAGAAGAAGCTATGAATATGATTTTAAGTGATAATTATTCAGCAATCTTATCTGAAAATGATATCGTACCTGTTGGTCAACCATCAATTGCTATTGATGAATTAACTGAACAAGTATTAAAAGTAACTTTAACTGCTCCTGTTGCTCCTGAAGTTGCTTTAGGTGAATATAAAGGATTAGAAGTTAAAAAAGGTGCTGTAAGAGTAACTAAAAACGAAATTGAAGCAGAAATTAAAAATCACCAAGCTTCATTTGCTGAATTAACTATTAAAGAAGAAGGAACAGTAGAAAACGGAGATACTGCTGTTATTGATTTCGAAGGATTTAAAGATGGTGTAGCATTCGAAGGTGGAAAAGGTGAAAACTATCCATTAGAAATCGGATCAGGATCATTTATTCCAGGATTTGAAGATCAATTAATCGGTATGGGAATTGGAGAAGAAAAAGAAATCGAAGTAACTTTCCCTGAAAATTATGGTTCAGAAGAATTATCAGGACAACCTGCTACATTCAAAGTAAAAGTACATGAAATTAAAGCTAAAGTTTTACCAGAAATCGATGATGAATTAGCTAAAGATTTAAATATTGATGGTGTTGAAACTTTAGAACAATTAGAAGCTTACACTAAAGATCAAATCAGATCTAGAAAACAAGCTGAAGTAGAAAATAGATTTAATGAAGAATTATTTGAAGCTGTAATCGCTACTACTGAAGTAGAAGTACCAGAAGTTATGATTGATTCTGAATTAGATTATATGTTAAGAGAAATGGAACAAAACTTAGCTGCTCAAGGTTTATCTTTAAAAGATTTCCAAAAATTCACTGGAAAAACTACAGAAGTTATGAAAGAAGAAATGCATGAGCAAGCAGAAAAACGTGTTAAATTTAATTTAATCATTAGCGAAATTGCAAAAGCTGAAAATATTGAAGTAACTGAAGAAGAAATCGATGAAGAAATCGCTAAAATTGCAACTACTTATGGAAAAGAAGTAGAAGAAGTAAAAGCTATTTTCGGTGGACAAACAGCTCAATTAAAATCAGATTTAGCAAACCGTAAAGCATTAGAATTAGTAAAAGCTAATTTAAAATAATAATAACAAGACGCAAAAGCGTCTTGTTTTATTAATAGAATGAGGTAAAAGGAGGTTTGATTAGATGGAAGAAGTAAATAATATTGTTGAATTACCTGTGATTTGTACTAGAGGTATGATTGTTTTTCCTGGACATGAAATTTCATTAGATGTAGGTAGATCTTTTAGTCTTAAAGCTATCGAATATGGTATGAATGAATTTGATGAACAAGTTGTATTTGTTTCTCAGGTTAATCCATTAGATGAAGCAACAGATTATGAAAGCATTTATCATACTGGAACTCTTTCTAAAATCAAAAGACGTATTAAAAGAGATAATCATGGAACTATCAAATTGACTGCAGAAGGGGTTAATAGAGTTGCAATATTAGACATTGAAGAAAGAAATGGATGTTTATTTGCAAAAGTTGCTCATCTTGAAGATGTTGCTGGAGATAAAAATGAGGAATTAGCATTAGTAAGACGTATTAGCAATCAAATGCAATCAATGAATACTAAAATGCAAATGTTCCCTAAAGAAATTTTTTCTACTTTATCACAAGGTATGAGTGCAAGTGCTCTAGCGGATACTATTGGTCAATATATTAACCTTGAATTAGCATCTAAACAAAAAATTCTTGATGAAAATGAAGTTAATAAAAGATTGTTAATTGTTTTAACAAGTTTAGAAGAAGAACAAGCAATTAATGACATCGAAATGAAGATTAATGCAAAAGTTAAAGAAAGCATTGATGCAAATCAAAGAGAATACTATTTAAGAGAAAAATTACGTGCTATTAAAGAAGAATTAGGTGATACACCTAATAAAGATGATGACACTGACTTTATTAGAAATAAAATTAATACTGAACCTTATCCAAAACATATTAAAGAAAAAGTTGAGGAAGAATTAAGACGTTATGAAATGATGCCTTCTGGTTCAAGTGAAGCAAATGTTGTAAGAACATATATTGATTGGGTTTTAAAAACACCTTGGTTTGAAGAAACACAAGATAATGAAGACATCTTAGATGTTGAACGTATTTTAAATGAAGATCATTTTGGATTAGAAAAACCTAAAGAAAGAATTGTTGAACATTTAGCAGTAAAACAAATGACACAATCTTTAAATGCACCTATTATCTGTTTAGTAGGTCCACCAGGTGTTGGAAAAACATCTATTTCAAAATCAATTGCGAGAGCTTTAAATCGTAAATTCGTTAAAGCATCTTTAGGTGGAGTGAAAGATGAATCAGAAATCAGAGGACATAGAAGAACATATTTAGGTTCTATGCCAGGACGTATTATTCAAGGTATGAAAAAAGCTGGTGTAGTGAATCCTGTTTTCTTATTAGATGAAATTGATAAAATGAGCAGTGATTATAAAGGAGATCCTACAAGTGCAATGCTTGAAGTTTTAGATCCTGAACAAAATCAATTTTTCTCAGATAACTATTTAGAAGAATCTTATGACTTATCTAAAGTACTTTTTGTTGCTACAGCAAATGATTTAGGTAATATTCCTGGACCATTAAGAGATAGATTAGAAGTAATCGAAATTTCTTCTTATACAGAACAGGAAAAATTAGAAATCGCAAAAAGACACTTAATTGTTAAAGAAAAAGAGTCTCATGGATTAAAAGAAGAACATTTAACAATTACTGATGAAACTATGATGTATATTATTCGTCATTATACAAGAGAAGCAGGTGTTAGACAATTAGAAAGATTAATTGCTAAAATCTGTAGAAAAGCTGTATTAAAAATATTAAAAAATAAAGATTTAAACATTGTTTTAAATATTGAAAATTTAGAAGAATATTTAGGTAAAGCACCATTTGAACATACTAAAAAAATGAATGAACCTCAAGTTGGTGTTGTGACTGGTATGGCATATACTCAATTTGGTGGAGATATTTTACCAATTGAAGTAAATTATTTTGACGGATCTGGTAAGTTTATTATTACAGGACAATTAGGGGATGTAATGAAAGAATCTGCATCTATTGCTTTAGATTATATTAAATCAAACAAAGAAAAATATAATTTAAAAGATGTTGAATTTGATAAAGTAGATATTCATATTCACGTACCTGAAGGGGCAGTGAAAAAAGATGGTCCTAGTGCCGGTGTAACATTAACAACAGCATTAATTTCTGCTTTCTCTAAAACAAAAGTAAGAGATGATATTGCTATGACTGGAGAAATTACATTAAGAGGAAATGTTTTCCCAATTGGTGGATTAAAAGAAAAATCTATCTCTGCACATAGAAGCGGAATTAAGAAAATTATTATTCCTAAAGACAATGCTAAAGATATTGATGATATTCCTCAATCTGTTAAAGATGAGTTAACAATTGTTCTTGCAGAACATATTGATACTGTATTAGATCATGCTTTATTAAAATAGAGGTAGACTAATGTATAAAGTAAATTATGCTCAATATTTAGCAAGTGCTGCATGGAAAACACAATGGCCAACACATGAACTTCCTGAAATTTGTTTGGCAGGAAGAAGTAATGTTGGTAAATCAAGTTTTATTAATACTATTACAAATCATAGTAAATTAGCAAAAGTTTCATCAACACCTGGAAAAACAAGAACTTTAAATTTCTTTGATATTAATCATGAATTATGTCTTGTGGATGTTCCAGGATATGGATATGCTAAAGTAAATGATAAAATTAAAGAATCATTTGGTGATATGATTGATACATATCTTAGAGAAAGACATTTATTAAAAGGTCTTGTATTGATTGTTGATTATAGACATAAGCCAACAAGAGATGACATCGAAATGTATGAATATGCAAAATACTATGAAATTCCAGTTATCGTTGTTGCGACGAAAGAAGATAAATTAAAAAGAAATGATTTAAAAAAGAACGAAAAACTTATTAAAGAAACTTTAAATTTTGATAAAAATGATCAGTTTGTCAGATTTTCTAGTTTAAATAAAGTAGGTATAGAAGATGTATGGGGTAAAATTCTACATCTTTGTTCTCAAGAATCAGTTAATAATCAAGAGGAAGTATAACTTTGTTATACTTCTCTTTTTTTTGCATATATATCTTTTAGGAGGGTAAATTATGCAAAAAATATATTTAAAAAAGAAAGTTGATTTAAATAATCAGTTAAAGGAGTTGCAATCTATTTCTGTTGATGAATCCATTAATTATAAATTAGAACAAAATGGTATGAGGGCAGTCGGATGTGTTATGATTAAAGGTGAATTCAAAGATAATGAAAGTCTTAGAAATTTTGAAGATAGTATTGAATTAGATTTATTTGCTGATTTTAATAAGATTGTTGATAAAAGAGATTTTCAGGTAAAAATTGATGATTTTGATTATTTTATTAACAATGGGAATTTAAATATTAGTATTCAGGCGAGTGTTCATGGAGTTAAAGATGATATGGATAGAGTTGTTGAAGCTGATGATAGTGAAGAGTTATTACAAGAGAATGAAATTATTGATGATGTTTATGATGCCGTGAATGAAGCAGAAACTATTATGAGAGAAATTGAAGTTGAAAATAAAGAGGTTTCTGCTGTTAATGATGAACTTGTTTCTGATTTGAAAAATATTGAAAATAATGAAAATGATGATATCGGTTTATATTATTTTTATGTTGTAAAAGATACGGACACATATGAAAAAATTGCGTTATCTTATAATGTAGACGCAGAAAAATTAAGAACTTATAATCATGATAAAGATATAAACAAAGGAAGCATTGTTATTGTACCCTATGGTTTATGTTAGAAATTATAAATCAATTTTATGATATAGAAATAATTGGTATTATAAAGGTGACTGATTGTGTTTATAAGATAAAAAGTAAAGACAGTTACTATATGATTAAACAGATATCTATTTGTGATCATGATTTGATTGAAACGTTAGATACTTTTGAATTATTGTGTTTCGTTCCAATTATAAAAAATAAATCTGGAACTTTATTGACTTATTATAATAATTCCTATTATTATATGATGCCCTATGTTGATTTTGAAAATAATCATTTTAGAGAACATAAAATTAAGTTTTATTTTGAAACTTTATCATATATTCATTCTAAGACAATTTGTTATAAAAAAGTAAACAAAAAACATTTTAAAAGCATATATACTGAACTAAGTAAAGTTATAAAAGATAGACAGACATATTACTTTAATCTGATGTTAAAATATGAGTGTAATGATATAAAAAGTCCATTTCAATGGTTTTATGTGTTGAATTATTATCGAATCAATAATGCCTTATTAGAGGCGATAAACTATCTTAACCAATATATGGAACTAGTGAAAGATTCCACACATATAAGAGTATGTATTAATTATCATAATTTTAATTATCAGCATATATGTTTAAAAAACAAATTGCTTATATCAATAGACCATATTAAATTTGATATGCCTATATTTGATTTATATGACATATATCAAAAGATTCCGGATTTTATGTTTGATTTAGATTGTTTTAAAGATGAATATTTTAAACAAATGAATTATTTAGAAGAGGAAAACATTCTTTTATATTGTCTAATGAATATTGTTCCTATTGTTATTTTTAACTATGATGAAGTTGATAATATCATTAAATTATCAAGATTAATATATTATTTAGACTCAATATGTGATTTTATTAATTCTTCTCATTGACTTTAGAATTTACCTTTGATAAAATCATCCTATACGTTGAATAGGAGGAGTACATTCTGTATTCTTGTAGAGAGTCTCTGGTTGGTGAAAAGAGATAGAAAAAAGTTTGGAAGGTAGCCTAGGAGTATGTTTATTGAAATAGGAGTAGATAAACACGTAAAACTGCGTTAAAGTTCTGAGGTATACGAAAGTATATAAATTAAGGTGGTACCACGAGCATTCGTCCTTATACGGGTGCTTTTTTTGTTTCACATTAATTTAATATAAAAGAGAAAGGAAAGATATTATGAAAGAATTAGCAACAAAATATAATCATAAGGCTGTTGAAGAAGGTAAATATCAGACTTGGTTAGAAAAGAAATATTTCGAAGCTGGTGATATTTCTAAAAAGCCTTATAGTATTGTTATTCCACCACCAAATGTAACTGGTAAATTACATTTAGGTCATGCTTGGGATACAACATTACAAGATATGATCATCAGATATAAAAGAATGCAAGGATATGATGCATTATGGTTACCTGGTATGGACCATGCTGGTATTGCAACTCAAGCAAAAGTTGAAGAAAGATTACGTGCTGAAGGAATTTCTCGTTATGATTTAGGAAGAGAAAAATTCTTAGAACAAGCATGGGCTTGGAAAGAGGAATATGCTTCAATCATTAGAAGCCAATGGGAAAAATTAGGTTTATCTTTAGATTATTCTAAAGAACGTTTTACTTTAGATGAAGGTTTAAGTGATGCAGTTAAAACTGTATTTGTTACTTTATATGAAAAAGGGTTAATCTATCAAGGTGAACGTATTATTAACTGGGACCCTGCTCAAAGAACTGCTTTATCTAATATTGAAGTTATTCATAAAGAAATTGAAGGACATATGTTCTATTTCAAATATAAAGTTGTTGAAACTGGTGAAGAATTAGTTATTGCTACAACTCGTCCTGAAACTATGTTTGCAGATCAGGCAATCTTTGTACATCCTGACGATGAAAGATATACTCATTTAATTGGAAAACATGCAATTAATCCTGCTAATGGTGAAGAATTACCAATTATGGCAGATGATTATATTGATATGAGTTTTGGTACTGCAGTTATGAAATGTACTCCAGCTCATGACCCAAATGACTTTGCATTAGCAAAAAAATATAATTTACCAATGCCTATTTGTATGCATGACAATGGAACAATGAATTCTATGTGTGGAAAATATGAAGGTATGGATCGTTTTGAATGTCGTAAAGCACTTGTTGCTGATTTTGAAGCTGCTGGTGTTGTTGATCATATTGAAACACATATGCATCAAGTAGGACATTCTGAAAGAAGTAATGCAATCGTAGAACCATATTTATCAAAACAATGGTTTGTAAAAATGAAACCTTTAGCTGATGCTTCTTTAAATAATCAAGAAACAGATAATAAAGTTAATTTCGTTCCAGAACGTTTTGAAAAAACATTCAGACAATGGATGGAAAATATTGAAGATTGGTGTATTTCACGTCAATTATGGTGGGGACATCAAGTTCCTGCATGGTATCATAAAGAAACAGGTGAAGTTTATGTAGGTGTAAATGCTCCTGAAGATATCGAAAACTGGAAACAAGATGAAGATGTATTAGATACTTGGTTCTCAAGTGCTTTATGGCCATTTTCTACAATGGGTTGGCCAAACACTGATAGCGAAATGTTTAAACGCTATTTCCCTACATCAACATTAGTAACTGGATATGATATTATTTTCTTCTGGGTATCTCGTATGATTTTCCAATCATTAGAGTTTACAAAAGAAAGACCATTTAAAGATGTTTTAATCCATGGATTAATTCGTGATTCTCAAGGAAGAAAAATGTCTAAATCATTAGGTAATGGTGTTGATCCAATGGATGTTATTGATGAATATGGAGCTGATACATTACGTTTCTTCTTAACAACAAACTCTGCTCCTGGTATGGATTTAAGATATATTCCTGAAAAATTAGAATCATCATGGAACTTTATTAATAAAATCTGGAACTCTGCACGTTTCGTATTAATGAATATTGATGAAGATATGAGATATGAAGATTTAACTTTTGAAAATTTAAATTTATCTGATCAATGGATTTTAAATCGTTTAAATGATGTAATTGCATCAGTTGATGAAAATATGGAAAAATTTGAATTTGTTAACGTTGGTAGTGAGTTATATAATTTCATTTGGGATGATTTCTGCTCTTGGTATATCGAATTATCTAAAGTGCATTTAAATAGTGATAATGCTGTTGAGAAAAAAGCAACTCAAAATACTTTAGTTTATGTATTAAATGCTATTGTAAGATTATTACATCCATTTATGCCATTTGTAACTGAAGAAATTTATCAATCAATTCCTCATTTAGAAGAATCAATTACAATTTCTTCTTGGCCAACAGTAAATACACAATTTAATAATGAAACAATCAATGAAAAATTCCAATATTTATTTGATATTATCAAAGGTATTAGAAATATGAGAGCTACATATGTAATTAAAAATGCTATTGAAATTGCATACAGTATTCAAACTATTGATAATTCATTATCATCATTATTAGATGATTTAGCACCTTATATCTTTAAATTATGTCATGCTAAATGTATCGGATATAACGTTGAAACTTCAACAAACGTTGGTACTGAAATGATTAAAGGTGGAAATGCTTTAATTATTGAATTAGGTGATTATATTGATATGGAAGCTGAAAAAGCAAAATTAAAAGATGAATTAAATAAATTAACAGGTGAAATTAAACGTTGTGAAGGTATGTTATCAAATCCAAACTTTACATCAAAAGCGCCTGCTGCTAAAGTAGAAGCAGAAAGAACTAAATTAGCTGATTACCAATCAAAATATGATGCTATTAAAGAAAAATTAGCAAATATGTAACATAAAGGTCATAGAGAAATCTATGACTTTTTTTATAAAGTAAATTTAAAATATTAACTGTATATATAAGTAAGGGGGCTAGAAAGGAGAAATATTATGAGAGAATTATCGTTAAGAGAACAGCAAGATATTTATGGTGGATCTCCTATTGTACAGGCTTTATTATATATTTTGCTAGGTTCAGGTATTTATAAGATTATTACTTCGTCTAAAGGAAGAATTTCGATTCCTAAATTATTAAATATTGAATGGAAACAATAAGAAAGGATTTATTCCTTTCTTATTGATTAATAAAACTAATATGTTTTTCATATAGTGTGATGGGAGGACTAATATGAAAAAATATATTATATTATTAAGTGTTTTTATGAGTATAATTTATTGTTTGGTTTTTGTTTATGCGTGTTCCTTTAATACTAAAGAGGTCTATACATATCAGGTAGGGGTCTATAAGGAAGAAGAAAATATGACTGAAAAACTAGATTGGTTAAGTGAAAAGGGACTTAAAGGATATTCGTATAAAAAAGATGGACTTTATTATGTGATTTCTTGTATGAGTGAATCTTATAATGAAATAGTTGATCATTCTAGTCATATTAAAGGAGTTATAAAGAAATATAAAGTGAGTTCAAATATAAATTATACGGATTTGATAAAAATGTTAGAGGAGTAAGTTATGATTAAATCATTACCGATTGAAGAAAACCCAAGAGAAAAAGCTGTGAATTATGGTATTGAAATATTAAATAATGTTGAATTGCTTGCATTGATTTTAAGAACAGGAAATAAAAATGAAAATGTATTAGAACTTGCTAGCAGACTTTTAAATGAAGTAGGTGGCATGTCAAAATTGAGTAATGTTAATTATTCTTTTCTTGTGTCATTGAAAGGAATAAAAAAAGCAAAAGCTATTCAGCTTTTAGCAGTTATTGAATTATGTAAAAGAATCACAAAAGAACATAAAAAAGAAAAAAAGATTAGTGAACCTTTGGATATCTATTTATATTTAAAAAACAAACTGATGCTTCTAAAACAAGAACATTTCATGGTTATTTGTCTAGATAGTCAAAATCATATTATTAAAGAAAAGAATGTTTTTATTGGATCATTGAATATGAGTGTTGTGACACCAAGAGAGGTGTTTAAAGAAGCTATATCGATGAATAGTGCTAAAATTGTATTGGCGCATAATCATCCTTCAGGATATGCAACACCATCAAAGGAAGATATAGAAATTACAAATTTGTTTTACAAACTAGGAGATATGATGTCTATTGAAGTTGTTGATCATGTAATTATTGGATGGAATCAGTTTTATAGTATGAAGTCTAATAGAATTTATTATGATGATCAAATAAATTAATAATATTATTTTTATTAAATTGCATTTTTAACTCTTAAATATTATAATGTTTTAAGATTAGGGGTGATATTATGTATTCTAATAAAAATAAAGGAACAAAACATAATAGAAGAATTATTATTGCTACTATTGTTTTAATTTCGTTTTCTATCATTACATTATTAACAAGTCGTTCTTCATCTAAGATTGAAGTTATGTTTAAAGATACGGTTGCTACAATTGAATA
>JAZLDV010000136.1:0-9533 GCA_045614925.1 Coprobacillaceae bacterium
GGTAGATAAAGTTTTTGAAGAAGAAATGTTAGATGAAGAAGATGAAAACACATTTAAAGACTTTCAGAACTTTATTAAAGATTTTAGAGATGGAGAGAAAAAATGAAATATGAAAATATAGAAAAAGCTAATAAACAAATAAGAACAATGGAAATTGAAAGAAAAGATAAAAAGACAGGTAAGATTACTAAAAAAGAATATGCTGAAGTAAATCAAAGAATTAAAGCATTTAGAATGTGTTACCCTGATGGATTTATTAAAACTGAACTAATTAAAGATGAAGATGGAATATGTATGTTTAAAGCAATAGTAGGTTATACAATGCACATATTTGATTTTGATGGTCAAACACAAGTTAAAACAATAACTGATAAAGAATACATATTAGGTACAGGTTATGCAAGAGAAGAAAGAGATAGTTCTTATATAAATGCTACATCATACATTGAGAATTGTGAAACAAGTGCAGTTGGTAGAGCTTTAGGTATGTGTGGATTTGGTATAGATACTGCAGTAGCAAGCTATGAAGAAATGAAACAAGTTGAAAATGCAGAACTACACAATAGATTACAAATACAATACCAAATAAATAAACTTATGAACTCTAAAGGTATTACACCTGATGAAGTAGTAACTCAATTTAATAAGAAGAGTTCAGATATGACTGATGAAGAACTTTTGGAAGTTAAAAATTGGTTGGAGAGCAAAAAATGAAAATACTATTTAATACAACAATAAGAATCACAAATTTAGATGAGAGTGCTTATACAAAACTAATTGACTTTTTAGAAGATGGATATACAACTTATGAAGAAATAGATTTTGAAGAGTTCACTATTGATGAGAGAAGTGAAGAAGAAAAATATGAAGATTGGAAATGGGAACAAGCTGATTTATACAATGATGAAGTAAGAATGGGATTAAGAGAATGATTGGCAATGTACCTGAATTAATAACATACCTAGTAACTCAAGATAGAGAAAAAACATTTGAATTAAAAGAACATAAACCAAAAAGAAGTTTAAGTCAAAATGCTTATGCTTGGAAATTAATAAATGAACTTGGAAATAAACTAGGTATGTCTAAAGAAGATTTGTATAAGCAAATGCTTGAAGATTATGGACAATCAATAATAGTTAGCTTACTTGATGAGATTAATCCTGAACACTATTTTAAGTATTACAAACAAATAGGTAAAGGTAAAACTAATGGTAAAGGATTTAATCACTATAGAGTTTATAAAGGTTCAAGTGAGTTTAACACTCTAGAAATGAAATACTTTCTAGATGGAATAATACAAGAGTGTGAAAATGTAGGAATACCTACATTAACACAAGAGCAAATAGAAAGGTTGAAATTAATATGAATAAGATAATTGTATCAGGAAGATTAACAAAAGATGGAGAAACAAGAACTACTGAATCAGGAAAATCAGTTTATTCAGGATCAGTAGCAGTAAATAGAAAATTTAAAAAAGAAGATGGAACTTATGATACTGACTTTTTCAATTTTGTTTATTGGAATGTAAGTGATAAGTTCAGTCAATATTTAAAAAAGGGTAAAGCAGTTATTATTGAAGGAAGTTTACAAAATAGAAGTTATGAAGATAAAGACAAAAACAAAAGATATGTGACTGAAATAATAGCTGAAAGAATTGAACTAACAGGTGAGAGTAAAAAAGAAGTAGAAACTGAAGTAGTACAAGAAATGAAACATACAACTGATTACCAAGAAAATGAAATTGTACTAGAAGATTCTGATTTACCATTTTAATTAACTCATAGTAACAAAGCATTCTTTTGAGTTTTATTCATATAGTCCCCCTAATCCAATACCATTTTTATTGCTTTGGGTGGTATTGGAAATCCTAATGGGTAACAAGGAGAAATTATGTTAAAGGAGAAATTAATAAAAATAAAAGAAGGAATTAAGAAATCAAATCTAGTTAGATTATTAAAGTCAAGAACAATAATAAAAGAACTAGAAAATATGATAGGGGAATTGGGAAAAGAAAAACAAGAATTAATAGATAGAAATAGAGTATTGAATCTTGAAATTAGAAAATATAATAGACAAGAAAATAAAGCAGCTGAATTTAAAAAAGAAATAAAGAAACTAGAAGATTTAGTAAATAGTTTTGAATATGAAAAACAACAAGTAACTGATGAATTATTAGAAACACAAGGTGAACTATTTAATGCAAATCTAGAATTAAAAAAATATAAGATTCAATGTGAAGAGTATGAACAACAAATCAAAGACTATAGAACTGAAGGTAAATACTTAATAAAGAAAATAAAAGCAGGTAGAACACCTAATACTATTAAAACTAAAATATCAAAACCTATGTCTGGAAATGTAATCAAGTATATGAGGGAAGAACATGAATAATTGGTTATCATTTGAAGATATTGAAAAATTAAGTAATGAGAAAACTGAAAACAGAATTTATTGCAAGAATTGTGGACACACTTTGAATATATCTAACCAAAGAGAAAAGAGAATTTGCAATCATTGTGGTATGTATGTTTTTAAAGATGAGAAAGAAGAGTTTAAATATAGAATGTTAAATAGCTATAAAGGGGCAAAAAGAAAGGAAGTGTAAATCCTCACCTCAATCCGCCCCTTTATACATAGATGGGAGAAGATATGATACAACAAAGTATATTTGATATGTTATATACAAAATATAAAATAAATAAACCAATAAGATTAATAGAGTTTTTTGCAGGTTATGGATCACAGGCATTGGCTCTGAAGTATTTAGGCGTACCATTTGAACATTGGAAAATTTGTGAATGGGCAGTTAAAAGTATTCAAGCATATAAAGATATTCATTTTACTGATGAACATTTAGAAATAAACAAAACTAAAGAAGAAATAATAGATGAGCTTTATAAGTTAGGAATATCTGCTAATTACAATGAACCAATGAGTAGAGAACAAATAGCAAGATTAAATGAAACACAATTAAAAACAATACTTGAAAATATTGTTATTACACATAATTTAGTAAATATTCAACAAGTGAAGGGAAGTGATTTAGAGATAAGTGATGTTGACAAGTATGAATATATTTTGACATATTCATTCCCTTGCCAAGACTTATCTCTCCCGGCTAGCTGGTAAAAGACAAGGAATGAATGACACATCTACTAGAAGTGGTATGTTATGGGAAGTAGAGAGGATCCTTGATGAATGTAAAGAATTAGGTAATCTCCCTTCAGTTCTCATTATGGAGAATGTCCCTCAAGTTCATGGGGAAGGTGCAGTAAATGACTTTAATAAATGGCAATTAAAGTTAGAAGAACTAGGTTATAAGAATTATTGGGAAGATTTAATAGCAACTGATTATGGAATACCACAAACTAGAAATAGATGTTTTATGGTTTCTATACTTGGTGATTATAGTTATTCATTTCCACCAAAACAAGAACTTAAATTAAAACTAAAAGATATGTTAGAAGATAATGTAGATGAAAAGTATTATTTAAGTGATAAGATGATTAATTATGTTTTAAATAGAACACCAATAGGAGAAAAAGATAATTATGCAGGAAATATTATTGGAAATGATGCCATTAAAAATGCAGGAACATTAACAACAAAAGGTAGCAATACTGGAACTAGCTGCAGAGCAAGTGATAATTTTATAGTAGATAATATGACACAAGATGAAATAAACAAAAAAATATATTTGAAAGATACTGAAAATTATATTGAGTGGGAAGATGGCAAGAATATACAAATGAATTGTCGAGCTTGGAAAGATGATAAAGTTATTGCAACTCTGAATACAGGTGGAGAAACAAAGATATTGGTAAAAAACAATACTAAAAAAGGTTATTTAGAAGCTGAAGATGGAGATGGCATAGATATTTCAACAAGAATGGAATACCATAGGGGAACAGTTCAAAAAGGTAAAACTCAAACAATTTCAACTATGGGTGGAGAAAATAATGGTGTTGTAGTAAATGTTCAAACTTGTTTATTAAAAAACAAAGGAACAAAAATATCTAGATTAACAGATAATGCTAATACATTAATGGCAAGAGATTATAAAGGTTTTGGTAATCAAGAAATGAATGCAGTTATAGAAACTGATATGAAAAGAGAATTATGCAACAAATTGATTCAAAATAATATGGTGAAAGAAAATGATGTTATAAGACATAGTTATACAACTTCTAGAAATGAGAATTGGGAACAAAGAAATGTAGAAAAAAACAACATTAGTCCTACACTAGATACAAGATGTGATTGTTTAGGTGTAGTTACATTAGGAAATTATAGTCCAAGTGGTCATAATGCAGCTAGAGTGGTAGATAATGAGCATTCTGCACCAACAGTTATGGAAAATCATGGAACTATTACAGCTACTCAAACATCTGATTTAAGAATAAGAAAATTAACACCTAGAGAATGTTTTAGATTAATGGGTGTAAAAGATGAAGATTTTGAAAAGGTTGCTAAAAATCAAAGCAATGCAAGCTTATACCATTTAGCAGGGGATTCTATTGTTGTTGATGTTATCAAAGCAATCTTAAAGGAGATGTTATGAATATTCAATATGCAATAGAAAAATTAACTGAATTATTGATAAAACAAGATATAAAAGATAAACAAGTTGGCCAAAAAGAGTTGATTAGCAAAACTGCAGCTTATAAAAGTTTAATTGATTTATTAAAGGAGATAGAAAATGAATAATGGAATAAAATTTGGTTTATCTAACATACAAATATCAACTGATGGAGAAACTTATAAACCATTAGCGCCTACAACTCAAGAAGTTTTTGTAAGATTTGAAGAAACTGAACCAATAAATGATAAATATGATTTTGATTTTACACAACCTATTGAATTTAGTTGTAGATTAACAAAAAAGAAAAAAGGAACAATATTTGAAAGATGTTTATATTATAGACATAGTAAAAAGAAAAGAATTAGAAAGAAATATGATATAAAAAGAATATTGTTTAGTTTAGGAGATAAAGAATGAACAAAGAAGAATTAATTAAAGATATAAAAGAAATGCTAATAATGATATTTGATAGTTATGGTGTACTAAATCATTATCAAGTAGAATTAATTGAAGATACATTAAAAGATTGTTTGGAATATTTAGGAGATAAAGAAAATGAATAGAGATTTAGATTATGTATTAAATTATATGGTTAAATATACACAAGATAGATATATGCAAGATAGTGAACCTATGTTAAATCATAGAGATATTGAATTAGTATTAAAACATATATGGGAATTAGAAGATAAAATAAACAAAGCAATAGAATATATAAAAAAAGTGTTTCCAACTGATTTTTGTGAGATGGAATATGAGAGTGCAATAAAACTTTTAGAAATATTAGGAGATAAAGAACAAGAAGAATACATATTAACAAAAGATGAGAATGGAACAACACAAATTAATGGGGAATGGTATAGAGTAGAGAAAAAGTAGGTGAGATAATTGGAACATTTAAAGAATCTAGATATTTTTAATGTTTATTATGAAATAAAGGCAATAGAAAGAAAAATAGATTTACTCTTAACATTAAGAGCAACAACTGAAGGAATAAAACCAAATAAATTAAAAGAAATATTAGTAGATGGTGGGTTTAGGGAAAATGATGTAATTCTAAATGCTATTATAAAAAAGGACAAATATACTGAAAGTTTACAGATGCTATATAAAGAGAAAAATGCTTATGAGAAATACATATTAGAAGAAATAGACAGATTAAGACTTATTTACCCACAAATGGCAATTATTTATTTCAGAGATTATGAAAAGTTAAAATGGAATGATATAGCTAAAAAGATGAACTATAGTGAGAAACAAGTTAGAAGATATTATAGTAATTATAGAGAAAAGTCGAAACATAATAGAAAAAATTGATAATGTCCAACAATGACCAATTTGTATATGTTATAATTGGTACAATGAGATAGGTATCAAGTGAGGTAATATTTCATTAAGAGATTTCTCTCGATATATCACATCACCTTAATTGGTGGTGTTAGGAACAACATAAAAAAATATAAGATGTTAAAAATAGAGCATTGTCCTGCTTTATCACCTATGTTGTTTCTAATACTGCTAATTAAAAGCAGATGCAAATTGACCAAGTGTTAATATTGCGGCGAGAACATAGAAATATGTTCTTTTTTAATGGAGGAAGAAGATGGAAAAAATAATTAGAATATCAAACAAAGACTACAAGATGAAAGCAAGTGCTTTAACACAATTTAGTTATAGGAATGAAACAGGTAGAAGTTTTTTAACTGATTTACAAAAACTAACTGAACTAAAAGACATTAAAGAAGATTTTGCAAGTAATATTGAAGCTTTAGATAATGTAAGTGATTTATTATTAAGAATGGCATATATTATGGTAAAAGAAGCAGATAAATCACAAGCAACAAATTTTGAAGAGTTTTTAGGTGGAATTGAGAATCTATATGATGATACTAATTGGATTCAAGAAGTATTAGAATTAGCTTGTTCACCCTTATCAAGGCAATTACAAAACAATTAAGACTAAATCCAATAATAATGATCCTATAGATGAGTTTGAAGTAATTGCCCTAGCAAAGAGATTAAACATAACAATGGAAGATATGTCTAATATGAGTTTTGTGAGTTTAATTAATATTTTATTATCAAGTGTTGAAGAACATGAACAAAAAGCAACTCAAGAGGACATAGACAAAATATTTGGGTGAGGTGAGAATATGATACCAAAAAAGATACATTATATTTGGTTTGGTAAAGGTGAAAAAAATGAAAGAGTAAAACATTGTATAGAAAGTTGGAAAAAGTATTTATCAGATTATGAAATAATTGAGTGGAATGAAGATAATTTTGATATAAACTACAATGATTTTACTAGAAAAGCTTATGAAAATAAAAAATGGGCTTTTGTAAGTGATGTTGCTAGATTATGGATATTATACAATGAAGGTGGAATATACATGGACACAGATGTTGAGGTATACAAACCATTAGATGATTTTTTAAATGAAGAAGGTTTTACAGGATTTGAAGATGTGCATTACCCTGTTACAGCAACAATGGGTGCAGTTAAAGGCAATCCTGTTATTAAATTAATGTTAGATTATTATAATTGTATTGATTTTAAATTATATGAAAATTGGCAAGATTATATTAAGTATCAAGAAACTAATACTTGTATAATGAGTAATATATTTAGTTTATTAGGTGTAGATAGAGATATGAATGCAACTCAAAGAATAAAACATTTCACTATTTACCCTCAATCTTACTTTTTTACAAAAGATGAAGGTTGGACTTGGCATAGTTTTAATGGTAGTTGGTGAGATATGATAGAACATGACAATATTTTATACATAAGAGATATATCACCTTTAGGTGGTGTAGAAACTTTTGTATGGGAAATGGTAAAAAAATATCAGGATTATGATATAGCTGTTGTATACAAAACAGCTGATTTAAAGCAATTAGCAAGATTAAAAAAATACTGCTGCTGTTATGAACATAGAAACCAAAAAATATTTTGCAAGGTAGCAATAATAAATTGGGATACTTCAATAATTGATTTTATTAATGAAGGTGCTGAAATATACCAAGTTATTCATGGTGATTATACTAATAAAGCTTATACTTGGAAACCATTAACACACCCAAGAATAAAAGAATATATAGGTGTAACCAAATTTGTTGCTGATGGGTTTAAAAAAATGATGGGTTGCAAAAACACCACATATAGTTATAACCCTTTAACAATAAATGAAGATGAAAAAATGTTGATTTTGGTAAGTGCAACTAGGTTAAGCCCAATAAAAGGCAAAAATAGAATGCAGCTATTAGCCAATGCACTAGATAATGCTAATGTTAAATATATATGGTATGTATTTACTAATGATAATAATGCTATAAGAAGTGATAATGTAGTATATATGAAACCTAGATTAGATGTAGGTAGGTGGATCAGTAAAGCTGATTATGTAGTTCAGTTAAGTGATACAGAAGCATGTAGTTATACTATTAATGAATCACTATATAGAAATATACCTGTAATAGTAACACCATTACCTTATCTTGAAGAGATAGGTGTTAAAGATGGATTAAATGCTTGGGTATTAGACTTTGATTGTTCTAATATGCAACACATAGTAGATAACATAATGAATAAACCAAAGTTTATATTTAAGCAATTAAATGATAGATATGATGAGTTGTTATCACACACACCATCACATTTTAAGGAGGACAAGATAATGAAGGTTAAAGTAGAAGCATTAGATACTTATGAGATGTTTAATGTAACAGATAGTGGACTTGGTAGAGTACCTAAAGCAGGAGAACAATTTGAAGTAACTAAAGAAAGACTTAATGTACTACTTGGTAATAATGCAGGTGGTAGAGTTTATGTTAAGATAGTAGAACCTGTAGAAGAAGTTAAGAAAGCAATACTACCTAAAAAAGAAACTAAAAGAAAGAAAAAATAAATGAGTTATGGAATTAGAAAGAAGTTCTATCAAAGTAAAGCATGGAATGATGTTAGAAAGACAGTATGGTTAAAACAAAACCTACTATGCAATAGATGTCATAGACCTGTTTATGTTGATGGTATATCTGATTACATACCTAAAGGTATGAGAAGAACAGGAATAGTTCATCATAAGATATATTTAGATGAATCTAACATAAGTGATAAAGACATAACACTAGGAATAGATAATCTAGAAGGATTATGTAAAGATTGTCACGAAAAAGAACATGCTAGAGGTCAAGGAATTAGAAAAGGTTATAGATTCGATGATGATGGTAACCTAGTAAAGGAATAGATTATGAATATATATACACCATTAAAAGAAAGAGAAAAACATTTTATTAAAAGATTAAATGATAAATTCCCATCATTTGAATATGTATGTGGTTATGAACATAGTGATAAACCTGTATTATTAAGATGTAAGATATGTGGTTATGAGTTTGAAAGAACAGCACAAGTTGTAAGACATAATAAAAAACTTATATGTATTCATTGTGATGAAATATATAGAGATAATAAAAGGGTAGAAAAAGAAATAGATAAACAAATAAAGAGATTATTAAAACAACAAGAGATGGAAATAAAAAAGTTTTATCTATGGTTAAAAAGAAACACATTACATATTAAGCATTGTAAATATTGTGGGGAAGAAATATTAACTGATAATAAAAATAAAACAATGTGTATTTGTTGTTATCATAAACGCAATAAGAAACATAGTACTAAATCATTACAAAAACTATATAAAAGAGATAAAGGAATTTGTTATATATGTGGTGGGAAATGTAACTATGAAGATTATATAGTAAGAGATGGAACAATAATATGTGGTGATTACTATCCTAGTATTGAACATGTTATACCTTTATGCAAAGGTGGAACTGATAATTGGGATAATATAAGACTAGCACATAGAAAATGTAATAATATAAAGGGAGACAAACAAATTGTTTGAAGGGGGTATCTCTAAAATTGTCTATTCTATAGGGGGTC
>JAZLDV010000137.1:0-33928 GCA_045614925.1 Coprobacillaceae bacterium
TCTCTTTTACGAGCTTCTGCAAGGGTTCCTGTTCTTGAAACTTGTCTTTTAAAACGACGTAAAGCATCATCTAATGATTCATTTTCTCTTACTACAGTTTTTGCCATGTGAACTTCCCCCCTTTACTTATCAAATACATCAGTAATTATACATAAAGTATCAAAAAAAATCAAGTAATTTTAACAATGTTTTTAAAATATTTTATCAATTCATATCTATTTCAAAATCATCAGGACCAAAAATTCTTTGCATTGCATCATAAGCAATCATTTTATCGCCTTTATAAGAAAGCTGACCAACCTGAGAATTCATAAATGTCTCATGTCCCTTCCCTAACAATAATATAATATCATCTTTAGTTGCTATTTCTATAGCCTGTTCAATCGCAAACTCTCTATCACTAATAATAACACTTACAGGATCATGAATAGAACGCTGAATATCAAGACATGATTCAATCACATCTTCATCTTTATTGTCAACTTCACTTAGGATAACCTGATCACAATACTCATTTGCTAATTTTCCTAATAGTGCTCTTTTTTTAGAAGATTTCTTTCCTATTGGTCCAATCACTGCAATAATTCTTCCATTAGTTTTTTTAACACTTTTAGCAAACTTAAATATTTCCTCATAAGCTTTTATACTTTGACAATAATCAACAATAACATGGAAATCATGAGAATGTTCTAAAAGTTCCATTCGTCCATCTACATTTTTAATATATTTTAACATCCCATATATTTTATTTGCATCATATCCCATTGCTAACAAAGTCGCTACAACCGCTAGAACATTACTAATATTGACCTTTGAAATAATTGGAAGATTAATATGAAAATTTTCATTATAAATAAACAAATCGAATTCACTATGATCAATAAACAGACGTACATTTTTAGCCATAACATCTGCTTTGTGTTCTAAACCATATGTTAAAACATTACATTTTAACTGATCATAGATTGTATTGAAAAAGCGAACCTCATCAGCATTTATAATAGCAAAACCATTATCGTCTACAAAAGAAAATAATTTTGCTTTTGTTAACATTATATTTTCTATAGTTCCATGAAAATCAACGTGTTCATCAAAAACATTAGTAAATATACCAATATCAAAACGTACACCATCAACTCTTCTTAATGCAATACCATGACTTGAAACTTCAAGTACAGCACAATCAACATCATGATTAATCATTTTTCTTAAATGTTTTTGTAAAAAAATACTTTCAGGTGTCGTATAAGGAGACTGTTCAACAATATCATCATATAAAATATCGTTTGTCCCAATAAGTCCAACATTCATTTCATGAAGTAAAATATCTCTTAACATAAGTGACACAGTTGTTTTACCACTTGAACCTGTCACTCCAATCACTTTCATTTCCTCGCTTGGCTTATCATAAAAAATATGAGCCACACGATTCAATTCATCTAAAACATCATTAACTTTAATATAAAGTATACCAGGCTTTTTATAAGTTAATGGTTTAGAATAAACTATGGCCTTTGCCCCTTGAAACAAAGCATCTTTAATATATCTATGGCCATCTACACTCAATCCCTCAACACAGAAAAAAACAGAGTTTCTTTTCACATCTCTTGAATCACTATGAATAGAATAAACTTTAAAATTTTCTTCTACATCAAACAATTCATTAATTCGCTTCACAAATAACACTTCCAATCAATTCATCATCTTTTTGACCAGTAATTTTGACAAGATAAATTTTCCCAACAGAATCTTCATCTAAATCAACATTTACCTTCAAATAATTAGAAGCATGACCAACCATGTATTCTCCCTGTCTTTCTTCTATAAGAACTTCTAGTTCTTTACCAATTTGCCATGAAGCAAATTCTTCTTTTAATTCCTGTGATAAATTCATTAAAGATTTAACACGTTCATGTTTAATAGTCCCATTAATCTGATCTTTAAATGCCGCAGCTGGTGTACCACTTCTTGGAGAATAAGGGAATACATGTAATTGGTTAAAATGATTTTCTTTTATCCAATTATATGTAGACTCAAAATCTTCATCCGTTTCTCCAGGGAAGCCCACAATAACATCAGTAGTAATGGAAATAGATGGTAATTTTTCTTTTAATCTATTTAATTTTTCACTGAATTCTTCAGTAGTATAATGTCTATTCATTCTTTTTAATGTTTTGTTACATCCTGATTGAATAGGAATATGAAGATGATCAACAATAATTTTAGAAGAAGAAATTAATTCGATAATTTCATCACTTACCTGACTCATCTCAATAGAAGAAATACGTAATCTTTTTAATCCTTTTACCTGTGTTGTTAAATCAACTAAAAGATTATAAAAACTATAATCTTCAAAATCCTGTCCATAACCAGCAGTATGAATACCAGTTAAAACAATTTCAACAAACCCATGATTTACTAATGATTGAGCTTGCCTGATTACACTTTCTTTTTTTCTTGATCTCATTTTACCTCTTGCATATGGAATAATACAATAAGTACAGAAATTATTACATCCATCCTGAATTTTCAAAAAAGCTCTTGTGTTTTTCGTAAACTGATTAATATCTAAATCTTCAAATTCCTCTAATTTCATTACATCAGCCACTTTAACAATTTGTTTTCTATTTAATTGAAATTCTTCTACAAGATCAACAATCTGATTTCTATATTGTGTTCCTAAAACAACGCTTACTCCTTCAATCTGAGCAACATCTTCACTTGCAATCTGACTATAACATCCCACAACACAAACAACTGCATCACTATTATTTCTAATAGCTTTTCGAATCATTTGTCTTGATTTAGAGTCACCAGTATTTGTAACAGTACATGTATTAATTACATACACATCTGCTTTATCTTTAAAATCGACTTCTTTATATCCTCTTTCATTAAATAATTTTAACATAACTTCTGATTCATAGGCATTTACTTTACAGCCTAATGTAATAAAAGCAACAGTTCTCATAAAACTCCTTTCTATTTCAGTCTCTTATTAACTGAATTATAACTATTGATTGTAATGTAATGATTTTTATACATAATATCTAAGCAATCCTGATAATGATAATTCTCTAAGCAATCTGCAATATCACAGATTATATTAAAATCAACATGCTCATTAAAATATTTATCACATACAACCATTTTATTTAATAATAACTTTCTTTTTTTATCAAAAATATATATAGTTTTCAAATCATCACTATACATACAAATATGTCTAAAATCTTCATAACATATTTTAAGTGAAGAAAAATCTGTTCTAAAAATTTTTAGTCCATATAAATTATACGGAGTATCTGCTTTAAGATTTTTCTCATTTACTATTAATCTATATTTTTTTAACAAAATAGCCTGATATTCATTAATATATTTATAATTAATTAATGGATCAAATATAGGAATATAGATCATAGTTTTAGAATTTTCATCATAAAAACAAGGAATATCTTTTAAAAACATTTTAGCATCATGATCAAATAATCTTTGTTTTTCTACATAATTAACAATATTTAAAATATCAAGATTCATATTCAAAAATATTTCAATATTATTCTCTATATGAACAAAATTCAATAAAGAACGATAAATAACATCATAAATAAATAAATCAAACTCATTTTTAATTTGAACATCTAATCCTTTATTTTTAAATACCTTTTTATATTCCATAATATTTTTAAATAAAGATGTCTGTTCTATATTTATATTTACACCAATTTTATTTACTGACTCAATAAAACCCACATCTACACCAACTCTCTAGAATATCCTATAACACTTAACATATATAGTGGTGCAGTTTCACTTCTTAAAATTCTTTTACCTAAAGAGCATTCTAAAATACCCATTTCTCTCATTTTATCAATCTCACTTTGGTCAAACCCACCTTCAGGCCCTACAACTATTGTGATAGTTTTATAATCCTGATTTAATGATTTATAAAATTGACTATGTTCCCCTTGTTTACTTGATTCTTCATAAGCAACAAGATTTACATCTCCTATATATTTTTTTAAATCATCAATTTTAGCTAAAGGCATTAATTCAGGTATCATATTACGATATGATTGTTCGGCTGCTTCCTTTAAAATCTTTTCATATCTTTCACGTTTCTTTTCAAATGTTTTTACATCTGTTTTGATAATACTTCTTTTTGATAAAAAAGGAACAATACGTTTCACACCTAATTCTGTAGATTTTTGTAAAACAAATTCAAATTTATCACTCTTAGGCAAACCATAAATTAATGTAACATCAACATCTAACTCATGATTTTCATCTAATTGATTTAACATAGATAAAACACCATTTTCAATATCTTCTATTTCATAAATATAAACACAAGAATCCGGTAATATACATATAACCTGATCTTTATTTCTATATCTCATTACTTTTTTCATATGTTTAAGATCATATTCATCAACTACAATCTTATTGTCTTTTATACATTCTTCTTTAATAAAATATCTTTGCATATCACTTCACCCGCTAACATTCTAACATATTTATACTCAACAATAAAGCAACAAGATTATTTTTCATAAAACCAAAAAAAGGCATAACTATGCCTTTTTTATTATAAAATTATTATCTTCAAAATCAGCAATTATATAATCACCTTTTGAAATATTTCCTTTTATTAATTCTCTTGCAATCAATGTCTCAATATGACTTTGAATAAATCGTTTTATTGGTCTTGCACCAAATGTAGAATCAAAACCAACTCTTACAATTTCTTCTTTTGCTTTATCACTTAATTGAACTTTAATATTCTGTTCTTTTAATCTTAAAGATAACTGACCCATAAACTTATCAATTATTTTATAAACAACACTATTATCTAACGAATTAAACATAACGATTTCATCAATACGATTAATAAATTCAGGTTTGAAATGTGATTTCAATTCAAGTTCAACCATTTTTCTTGTTTCTTCATTATTACCACTTAATAAATACTGTGAGCCAATATTTGATGTCATAATTATAATTGTATTTTTAAAACTTACTAGATTTCCTTTAGAATCAGTAATTCTTCCATCATCTAATACTTGTAATAAAATATTAAACACTTCTGGATGTGCTTTTTCTATTTCATCTAATAAAACAATACTATAAGGTGCTCTTCTTACAGCCTCACTTAATTGTCCTCCTTCTTCATATCCTACATAACCAGGAGGCGCACCAAGTAATCGAGACACACTAAATTTTTCCATATATTCACTCATATCAATTCGAACAATATTTTTTTCATTGTCAAATAATTGTTCTGCTAAGCTTTTAGCCACTTCAGTTTTACCCACCCCAGTTGGTCCCAAGAATAAAAACGAACCAATAGGTCTATTTTCATCATTAATGCCTGCTCTAGATCTTAAAATAGCATCAGATATTTTATTAATCGCATAATCCTGACCAATAACTCTTTCTTTAAGTTTATCTTCTAACATTAATAATTTTTCTCTTTCAGATTCCATTAATTTACTAATTGGAATACCTGTCCATCTTGAAATAACTTCACTTATAGTATCAATACTTACTTTTTCCTGTAATAAATTATTATCATGACTTAATGATTCATATTCTTTTATTTCTCTCATAATAGATGGTAATGACTCATATTTAATTTTAGAAGCCTCTTCTAAACGACCTTCAGTCTCGTATTTATCTTTCAATGCTTCTAATTTTACTTTTTGTTCTTTTAAATCTCTTATTCGATCAATTTCTTTCTTTTCTTCTTTCCATCTATCACTAAGACCAAGAATTTGTTCATCCAATGATGCTATTTTTGATTTAATATCATTTAATCTTTCAAAATTTTCATCATTTTTTTCTTCTTTTTCAATAGAGATTCTTTCCATCTCTAATCTATTCTTTTCTCTAGTAATGACATCTAATTCAACTGGTAAAGAATCAATTTCCATTCTAACAAGTGCACAAGCCTCATCAATTAAATCAATTGCTTTATCTGGTAAAAAACGATCAGTTATATAACGTTCAGACATAGATACAGCTCCAACAATAGCATTATCAGAAATCTGTACCCCATGATGAGATTCAAAACTATCTTTTAATCCTCTTAAAATAGCAATCGTATCATCTAAATCAGGTTCACTCACTAAAACTTTTTGAAAGCGTCTTTCTAAAGCAGCATCTTTTTCAATATACATTCTATATTCGTCTAATGTTGTTGCACCAACACAGTGTAATTCACCTCTAGCTAACATTGGTTTTAATAAGTTAGCTGCATCCATGGCACCGTCAGTTTTACCAGCACCAACCAATTGATGAATTTCATCTATAAATAATATAATCTGCCCATCAGACTTTTTAATTTCATTTAATACTGCTTTTAATCGTTCTTCAAATTCTCCTCTAAACTTAGCACCAGCAATTAATGAACCTAAATCTAATTCATACAAGATTTTATTTTGTAGGCTCACAGGAACATCATTTTTGAATATTCTCCATGCCAAACCTTCCGCAATAGCTGTCTTTCCTACACCAGGCTCCCCTATTAATATAGGATTATTTTTTGTTTTTCTTGATAGAATCTGAATCACTCTTCTAATCTCATCATCTCTTCCAATTACAGGATCTAATTTTCCATCTTTAATATCATCAATTAAATTTCGTCCATATTTTTTTAATACTTCATATTTATTTTCAGGTTCTTGAGTATCCACTTTATTGCCACCTCTCATTTCTTTCACTGCATCTATAACATCTTTTTTATTTAAATTGAAATTTTGAATAAATTGTTTAACTGTATAACTATGACTATCAAATAAAGCTATAATAATATGTTCAACACTTAAATATTCATCTTCATAGTCATTCATTATAGTATTAGCTTTAAAAATTAATTGATTCAAATCATAGCTTAATCTTATATTTTCTTGTGATACTTCACTTAATTTAGGCATTTTATCTAATACAGCTTGAAGATATCTTTTCACATCATTTTCATTCTTATTAAGTTTTAATAATATCCTATAAAATATACCATTTTGATCACTTAATAACGATAATAACAAATCTTCAATCTCTACATTTTGTCTTGACATACTCAAAACAGTTTGAATTGCATTTGAAAACGCTGACTGCATTGATGTTGTCCATTTTTCTATATTCATACAATTCCTCCTTTTAGCACTCTCTTATGTCGAATGCTAATTATAGTATATCACTATTTTTAGCACTGTCAACACAAGTGTGCTAAAATATGAAAAAATCATAAAAAAGAGATTTCTTATGAAATCTCATTAGTTTTCTTTTCTAATTATTTTATTGTCTTCTATACGATCAATATCATAATAAAAATCACTTTGGATAGGCAAATTCTTTTCATCAAGCCTCTTTTTGCAAAAATGTCTTGTAATCGCAAATAAACAAGCTAAGAATGGAGCACCTAAAACCATACCTGCAACACCAAATAAACTTCCACCAATCAATATTGCAAATAATATCCACATGCTTGAAATCTTTAATTTGTCTCCTAAAATTAAAGGACCAATAAAGTTTCCATCTAATTGTTGTAAAGCTAAGATAAATACACCAAACAATAAACCTTGTTTAGGATCTGCCATAAATAAAATCAATCCTGAAGGGATTGCCCCAATAAATGGTCCAAAATATGGAATAACATTAGTTACACCAACAACAATACTAATTAATACTGGATATCTAAATCCAAATATAATCATAAAAATATAACATAATACACCAATAATGAAAGAATCAATAATCTTTCCACTAATAAATCCACCAAATACTCTATCAACAAAACGTGTACAATCTAACACAGTATTTGCTTTTTTATTATCAAATAAACTAAAAACAAGTTTTTTACCAATTGAAACAAGTTTTTCTTTTTCAAACATAACATAAACAGAGATAATAACAGATAAAACAATATTGAAAATACTCTTTACCCCAACAACAATCCCAGATGTAATACCAACTGCAATCTTATCAACATTTTTTAAAATAACATTTTCAAGATAATCAGTAACCTGCATATATGCCTGTTCAAATCCCATCGCAATATACGTAGCAATTTCAGCATTATCTTTTTCAAAAACATTAATCCAAGATTCAATCGTTTCATAATAAGTTGAAAGTTCAGAAATAATATTATTTAAAGACTTATAAACTTGAGGAACAACTAAATAAACCATACCAATTAAAAATAAAAAGAATAAAGAAAGAGTTAAAACTATTGAACATAAACGAATATAAAATGAATAATCTTTTTTAAACTTCTTATTTATTAGGTTAAATATAGGTACAAATAAATATTTCTCAAAAAACTTTAAAATAGGATTTAATAAGTAAGCCAGCCCCATACCAGATAAAATAGGTAATAATGCGGTAATAACTGCACTAACAATTTCATTAAATATATCTCCATTTTCTAAAAAGAATTTAAACAATGTTGATCCCACAATAACAAGAAAAGACAAAACTGCTATTGTTATATATTTTTTTTCTACTTTATATTTCATAATAACACTCCAATCATAAATGTATTATACCAAAAAAACGTGAAATAAAAAAGATGGTTTCCCATCTAATTTGATTGTATAAATAATACAGTTTTATCATTGTTTATAAGTACATAATCTTGTATTATCTGATTAGATACACATAAAGGATCATCAGCTTTTAAACAATATTGATTTAAAGGATATAAACATTCTGATAATGATACAATAGTATCTTCAAAAGAAAAGATAGAAAAATATTTATATCCATCTTTCTTAATATAATGACTACCCTGATTTAATAACCTGATTTTATTATATTCATCATAAATAGTTATAGAAATATGTTTATATTTCTTAAGCAAAGCAATAACTGCGAAAAAATGATCTAATCTTTTTTTAGTGACTCCATATAAATCTATTTCGTCATATCCTAATTCAATCGCATATTTTATTGCAAGTGCAGTATCAGTATCATCTTTTATAGGAGAATAGATTTTACATTCATATTCTTTTAATAATTGATGATGTTCAAGTGAATCCATATCTCCTATAACTTGAATAGGTTCTATTCCTTGATTTATAAGATGAACAAGTCCACCATCTACACCAATATAAGGAATAGTCAAATCTTTAACAGGTCCTGCATCAATACTCGAATAAATACCTATTTTCATTTTAAAGATTCAATTGCTTTTTTACGATCTTCAGAATTAAATACATAACTTCCTGCTACTAATACATCAGCACCAGCTTCTTTGCATAAAGCACCTGTTTCTTCATTAATTCCACCATCAACTTCAATATAAAAATCATATTGATCTTGTAATACTTTTAATTGTCTGATTTTATCTAAAGCCATTGGCATAAATGATTGACCACCAAATCCAGGTTCTACACTCATAACCAATACTAAATCTAAACCATCTAAGAATGGTTCAATAGCACTAACAGGAGTATTTGGTTTAATACTAATTCCTGCATCACAACCCATAGAATGAATATAATCAATTAATTCATTAGTTTCTTCAACACTATTCATTGCTTCAACGTGAAAAGTAATTAATGAAGCATTTGCTTTAATAAATTCATCTACATATTTTTTAGGATCACTGATCATTAAATGAACATCTAAATATAAATCAGTAACTTTAGATAAATCTTTTAAAATACTATAACCAAATGAAATATTTGGAACAAAATGTCCATCCATAACATCATAATGAATCCAATCAGCTTTACATTCAGTAATTGAATCAATTTCATTTTTTAATTCAGCAAAATTTGCTGATAAAACAGAAGGCGCAACTTTAATCATACTTTTTCTCCTTTAATTCTTTCGCTTCTTTTAAGAAAGATAAATAATGTTCATATCTTTCTTTTGATATAATACCATCTTCAACAGCTTCTTTCACTTTACAGTGAGGTTCACTATCATGTAAACAACCTCTAAATTTACAATAAGATGATAATTCTTTAAAATCATGGAAACTTTGTGCAACTTCAACAGGCTCCATTAATAATTCTAATGAAGAAAAACCTGGAGTATCTGCCACATATCCATCATACATTTCTAATAATTCTACGTGTCTTGTTGTATGTTTTCCTCTTCCTAATGCTTTAGAAATTTCATTTGTATCAATATTTAGCTTAATATCTAATGCATTTAAAAGACTAGACTTTCCAACACCACTTTGTCCTGTAAAAACACTTATTTTATCTTTAAATAAGTTTTTAATTTCTTCTATACCTTTTTCTTCCTTTGAACTTACATAATAAACATCATATCCTGCAACTTCATAAGGCTTCATAATTTCATAAATGTTTTGATCAGCCAAATCCATTTTAGTAATTATAATAATTGGCGAAATATCTAAATGTTCAACTAAAACTAAAAATCTGTCTAATAACAATGTATTCATTTCAGGTTCTTTACACGAAAAAACAAGAAATGCCTGATCAATATTACAGATTGGAGGTCTAACTAAGAAATTCTTTCTTTCTAACAATTTCAAAATATAACCCTCATTTACATTTTCAACACTAAATTCAACATAATCACCAACCAATGGTTTTTGCATATTGTTTCTAAACTTTCCTCTGGCTTTACATGAATAAATCTGTTCTCCACTCTTTACGTAATAAAATCCAGATAAAGCTTTTAAAATTTGTCCTTTTAATTTCATCTTTTATTCTACTACCTCAGTTTCTTCTTGTGTTGGCTCATCTACAGTAGGTTCTTCAATTATTTCAGGAATCTTATCATAATATTCTAAAACAATCTTCTCACCTTTCTTTTCAACTATTGTAAAAGCATCAATAGATTGAGAAACAACAACATCTATTTTCATAGTTTTAATTTCTTCAACAGAAGTTGGAGATTCTTTCACTTTTAACTCAACTTCAAATCCAGCTTTAGTTAAAATTTCTTCTGCTTTTTTAATATCAGTACCATAAACATTAGGAACTTCTACCTCATAACCTAAAGATACAGTTAAAGTAATATTTTTATTTCTGCTATTAGGATCCACTTTTGTTCCAGCATCAATATTTTGATCAATAATAATACCTTCATCAAATTCACTAACTTTTTCTTCAATTTTTATAGTAAATCCATCTTCTTTTAATTTTTTTCTAATATCATCTAACTTTTCACCAACATAATCTTCAATAACAATATATCGCCCAGAAGAAACAACAAGTTTAATTGTATCTCCTTTTTTCACTGCTGATTTTAAAGCTGGTTCAGTACGAATAACTAATCCTTCAATTAATTCATCACTTAATTCATAAATAATATGTTCATCAACTTCTAGTTCTGCATTTTCTAAACGAATAATTGCATTATCTTTAGTAAAATTAGTTACATCAGGTAATTCAAATGTTTCAGGTGCTTTTAAAAATAAAGTATAAATTAAAACAAATACAAAAATCGCTAAAATAGCACTGATTGCAATAATTGATTTTCTAAAATTCTTTTTAGGTTTTTCCAACTCTTCTTTATTATCTTCAGATTTAAATAAATCTTTATTTTCTTTTACAATTGTTTTTCCATCATCTACACATTCAAATACAACTTTTTCTTCTTCTTTAATAAGACAAGTCATCAGATCCATCATCATATCTTTTGTAGATGCATATCTATCTTTTGTGTTTTTAGCCGTTGAACGAATAATAATATTTTCAACTGCCTGAGGAATTGTTGGATTAAAATCTCTAATAGAAGGAATTGGATCTCTCATATGCTTTAATGCAATATTTAATGGTGTTTCCCCATTAAAAGGAACTTCACCTTTTAATAATTCATACATTAAAATACCAATTGCATACACATCACTTTGACATGATGCTTTTTCTCCTCTGGCAATTTCAGGTGCTAAGTAATGTAAAGATCCTAAAATTGTATCTCCTTGAGTCACTTGTGTTAAAGACTGAATTGATGCAATACCAAAGTCAGCAATTTTAACAACACCACTATCAGTAACCATAATATTTTGTGGTTTTAAATCTCTATGAATAATTCCTAGATTATGAGCAATATTAATTGCACTAACAATCTGTTTAATAATATCAACAGCTTCTACATAATGTAACGCCCCACGCTTATGAATCAATTCTTTTAAAGTACATCCTGGAACATATTCCATTGCAATATAATAATTGTCTTTTTCATCACCCACATCATAAATTTCAACAATATTTTTATGATGTAATGAGGCAACAGCTCTTGCTTCTCTATGAAAACGAGTAATATGAATTGGGTCATTAATTAAAGAAGAACGCATAATTTTTAAAGCAACAACTCTATTTAAAATAATATCTTCTGCAAGATAAACATCAGCCATACCACCTTGACCAATAAGTTTAACTAGCTTATATCTATCTGCTATGATCTTATTTAATTCTCCCATTATTGTACGTCTCCTTTATTTTTAATAATTGCAAATCCAATGTTATCATTTCCACCATTTTTAATTGCACTACTCATTAGTTCTTCGCTTAACATATTAATATCGTTTTCTTTATTTAAAATCTCTAAAATCTGCTCATCATCTAATGAATTATATAATCCATCTGTACAAATAAGCAAAATACCTTTATCTAATTCAATTTCTTTAAATGAAATCTTTAAATTTTCATTTACTCCAACTGCCTGTAATAAAACATTTCTTTTAGGATGATCTTTAGCCGCTTCTTGAGAAATAGACCCCATTTCTAACAGAGCATTAACTAAAGTATCATCTTTTGTTAATTGAATAATGTTATTATCACAAATATAATAAGCTCTTGAATCACCAATATGACAAATATAAGCTTTCTTATTTTTAATTAAAGCAACAACAACTGTTGTTCCCATACCAGTATATTCATCACTTCTAAAACTTTCTTTTCTTACTAATTCACTTGCTTCATTAATAACAGTTTTAATCCATTCTTCTATCTCAAATTCCTTAAATTCATCATGCATTTCAAATTGATAAGCAATATGTGAAGCAGTCATAAAAGAAGCAATTTCTCCTGCTTTATGACCACCCATACCATCACACACAACTGCAATTAATTCATCATCTTTAACATATGAACTAATATAATCCTGATTAATTTTTCTTACATTTCCTATATCAGTTTTAGTTGCGATTTCCATTTATTGCCCCTTCTTTCTTTGCACGTAATTGACCACATGCACCGTCAATATCTCTACCATGTTCTTTTCTTAATGTCGCATTAATTTTTAATCTTAATAATTCATTTTTAAATGCTTCAACATTATCCGATTGTGAGTAACCATGTTCATCAACTGCATTATATGGAATAAGATTAACATATGCATTTAAACCTCTCATATAATGTGCTAATTGTCTTGCATGAGATAAAGAATCATTCACATCTTTTAATAAAATATATTCAAATGTTACTCTTCTATTAGTTTTTTGAATATAAGAAGCAACACTTTTTCTTAAAACATCCATAGGATATTTTTTATTAATAGGCATAATTAAATTTCTCACTTCATCATTAGGTGCATGAAGACTAATAGCAAGATTACTTTGAATACCTTCATTTGCATATTCATCAATCTTGTCACATAATCCACAAGTTGATAAAGTAATATGTCTAGCACCAATCGCTAAACCTTTAGCATGATTAATAATACGAATAAAATTCATAACATTATCATAATTATCAAATGGTTCACCAGTTCCCATAATAACCACATGACTTACTCTATCATCAGTATCCTGCATAACAGATAAAACCTGATTAACCATTTCTCCTGGTGTTAAATCTCTTTGTTTTTTCAACAATCCACTCGCACAGAATTTACATCCCATGTTGCATCCTAACTGGCTAGTTACACATAAACTCTTACCATATTCATGAATCATTAAAACAGCTTCAATTAATCCACCATCATTTAATTCAAATAAATATTTAATTGTTCCATCCTTAGATACTTGTTTTTCTGCAATTTTTAATGGACCAATCAAAAAATGTTCTTTTAATTTATTTCTTAAATCTAAAGAAATATTTTTCATATCATCAAAATTATGAACATTATGACGATAAATCCATTCAAATACCTGAGTTGCTCTAAATTTCTTTTCACCCATTTCTAAAAACAATTCAATTAATTGTTCCTGAGTGTAATCATATATCATTTTCATATTCTCATTCCTTTTCTAATAAACACATATAAAATCCATCACTATGGTATTCATAAGGTAAAATTGTTTTTTCTTTAACAATTTTCATATCTTTATGCTTATTGATAAAATTTAATACTTGTTTTTCATTTTCCTTTTTATTTATAGTACAAGTACTATAAACCATCTTACCATTATTTTTAAGTAAAACATATGCATTTTCTAATAATTCTTCTTGAATTTTAATAATTTCATCCATTGCAGAAGAATCATGATATTTAATTTCAGGTTTTCTTGATAAAACACCAAATCCACTACATGGAGCATCCAATAAAATTTTATCAAAAGTTTTTTCTTCATATAATTCATTTAAGCAAGTAGAATCATGAGCTTTCATATGAACAATATCAATACCTAATCTTTGCATTTGTGCATTCACTAATGGTACTTTATGCTCATATAAATCATAAGCATCAATACGTCCTTTGTTATTCATTAACTGTGCTAAATGACTTGTTTTACTTCCTGGAGCAGCACACATATCTAATACATATTCATTTTCTTTTGGATCAAGTAATCTTGCAACTAACTGACTAGATTCATCCTGAATTGTCACTTTACCTTCTTTAAAATAATCAGTATGAGCGATATTAGCTCCTTCATAGTAAAATGCATCCTCACTTAATTCTCCAGCTTTAAAAGATGTATCTTTTAATAATTCTTCTTTAGATATCTTTAAAGTATTAATTCTTCCTGTTTTATTAGGAATTTCATTATTTGCAAAACATATTTTCTCTGTTTTTTCTTTTCCATATTGCTTCACAAACATTTTAACCATCCATAATGGATGACTTGTTTCAATAGATAAACGTTCTTCAAAAGATAAATCATCTAATGAACGAGTTGTATTAACTCCCTGATTTAAAACTGCATTAATATATTGAGCAGTTCTTATTCCTTTTTTCTTCTTAGCTAGATTTACAGCTTCATTAACAATAGCATAATGAGGAATATTCATAAAATGTATCTGATATAAACTCATAAGCAATAACATCTTTTCATATGTTTTTACTCTTCCTTTAATTAATGGTTCTAGCTGATATTGAAGATACAGCATATGTGATACAGTTCCATAAACAACTCTTGTAATAAAATCTTTTTCATTTCTATTTAATTCATATTTATCAAAATATGAATTAATAGTCAGATTCAGATAACTTCCTTCCTGTTTATATTTTAATAATATTTCTAAAGCTATTTTTCTTTCCATAATTATATTTGAGAATATGGATTAAAATCACATATTACTCTTACCTTTCCATTTTGTTTTTTATTATAATAATCGCTCATATAACTTATTCTATCATAAATATCACGATTTTCCTTAAATTTTAATAATATACGCATTCTATACACATCATTTAACTTATAAATCATACTTTGAGCAGGTCCATATATTCTAACATGAGATAAATGTTCATCAAAATATTTTTTTATATGTTGTGCACTCATTTTAAGCATTTGTTCATTTTTAGATTCTATTATAATTGAAGCAAGATGACAAAAAGGCGGATATAACAATTTTTGTCTATATTGCATTTCTAATTCATAAAACTTTTTATAATCATGTAAAACAACACTCTCAATTGCATAATGATGTGGATTATATGTCTGTATAACAACCTTACCTTCTTTTTTACCTCTTCCACTTCTTCCAGCAACTTGACACAATAACTGAAATGTTCTCTCACTTGATCTAAAATCAGGTATATTTAAACTTAAGTCAGCATTTAATACACCAACAAAAGTCACATTTTCAAAATCCAATCCTTTTGCAATCATTTGCGTACCTAACAATATATTTGCTTCTTTATTTTTAAATGCATTCAATAACTTAGAGTGAGCATTCTTATTACGTGTTGTATCAACATCATAACGAATCACTTTAGCATTTTGAAATAATGTCTGTATTTCTTCTTCTATCCTTTGTGTTCCTGTTCCTGTTATTCTTAATTTTTGTGATCCACAAGTTGGACAGGTTTTTGTATAAGGTAAAGAATAATCACAATAATGACATCTCATACTATTTGTATCTTTATGATATGTTAAAGTTACATCACAATGTGGACATGTAATCACACTAGAACAATCTAAGCATTGAACATATGAAGAATAGCCTCTTTTATTTAAAAGAAGCATAACTTGTTCCCCTTTATCTATTGTATCTTGAATATTTTGTTTCATAACAGAAGAAAATAAAGAATAATTTTTATTTTTAACTTCTTCAATCATATCAACAACTTCAATTTGTGGAAGTGGCTTTTTATTAATACGCTCATATAATTCATATAAATCATATATTCCTTTTTTTGCCCTAGAATAACTTTCTAATGAAGGAGTCGCACTTCCTAATACAACTGAGGCATTATGTCTGTTTGCTCTTATTTTAGCAATAGTATGAGTATAGTAACGAGGTGTTGATTCTTGTTTATATGATGAATCATGTTCTTCATCTAATATAATTAAACCTATATTTTCAATAGGTGCAAAGATTGCAGAACGTGCTCCCACAACAATATTAACTTCCTGTCTTTTCATTCTTCGATATTCATCATATCTTTCACCTTGAGATAATCGTGAATGTAAAATAGCAACTGTTTCTCCAAATCTTCTTTTAAACTGTTCTACCATCATCGGTGTTAAAGATATTTCCGGAACAAGCATAATGACTTTTTTATTTTGTTTTAAAGTTCTTTTTGCAAGTTCAAGATAAACTTCTGTCTTTCCAGAACCTGTTACACCATGTATCAAAGATACACGATTCACTTTAGAAGAAATTTTATCACATGTATCTAATTGCTTATCTGTTAAAACGACATGCTGATCTTCTTTTTTAAATTCAGCTGGATTTCTGTAAACTTCTTTATCTATGATTTCAATAATATTCTGATTAACTAATTCTTTAATAACACTTCTACTATAAGGTATATCTTTGATTAAAGTATCACTATGTTCTTTCATATATAAAAAGCATTCATTTTGTTTTTTTGTTTTTGCTAGCTTATTATTTATTATATGAAATCCCTTTTCAACTTTAATATTTGTTTTTTTAGATGAAGATGGTTTTAACGAAGAAGGGAGCATAGCTTGTAAACAGGCAATACGTGGACTCATTGTCATTTTTGATAATTGAACAGACAAATTAACAAGCTCATTATTCAACAAAGGCTCCTCATCAATCACTTCATCAATAAACTTATAAACAAAACCATCTCTTTGATTTAACTCTTCATGAGATAATGATGTATATTGTACACTTTCAACATATCCTATTAATTTTTGATATTTAAATGACACGTATACTCTTACCCCACACATAATTTCTTCATATGATAGATATGAAAAAGTCGTATCTAGCTTATGTACAGGATGTTCTACTAAAATATTAACAATATACATTTTATCACCTCAAATCCATAGTTATTTTACCACAAAAGAAAAGGATACGCTCGTATCCTTATGAATTTTCTCTAATTATTTTAGCGATTTGTGAAGCAGTTTCTAATACAGTTTCATTAACTACAACATACTTATAATGAGAACGTGTAGCCATTTCTTTTTCTGCTTTTTCTAGACGTTCACGTACAACAGATTCTTCTTCTGTACGACGCCCTCTTATACGTCTTTCTAATTCTTCTAATGAAGGAGGTACAATGAAAATAGTTAATGCATCAGGACGTTTTTCCATAACTTGTAATGCGCCTTGAATTTCAATTTCTAATACAACATTTTTTCCTTCTTCTAACAATTTATCTACATAGAATTGTGGTGTCCCATAATAATTTCCAACAAATTGTGCATATTCTAAAAGTTCACCTTTTTCTATCTTATCTTTAAATTCATCAACTTCAACAAAGAAATAATCAATACCTTCTTTTTCTGCTGGTCTAGGTTTTCTCGTTGTCATCGAGATAGAATAACATAAATTTAATGATTCATCTTTAAATAACTCTTCTCTTACAGTTCCTTTACCTACACCACTAGGTCCACTTAAAATGATTAAAGTCCCCTTTTTCATATTTACACCATCCTTAATATCCCTGATTATTTATTTAATTTTACATAATGATAACTTTAATGTCAATTATTTTTCAAATATGTTATACTAATAATCGGTGATAAATATGGCTTATGATGGAATTATGATGTCTCAAGTAGTAAAACAAATGAAAACAGAAATTGAAAGAGGCAGAATCAATAAAATATATCAGATATCTCAATATGAACTACTACTTCATATGAGAGCAAATGGAAAAAATACAAAACTATTGTTATCAATACATCCAATGTATGCAAGAATGCAAATAACAAACTTATCTTTTCCAACACCACCATCTCCTAATAATTTTACTATGTTACTTAGAAAATATTTAGATGGTGCTTTTCTTGAAACAATTGAACAAATAGAATTAGATAGAATTGTTAAGTTAACATTTATTGGTACAAATGAATTAAAAGATAGAGTTAAATATATGATTTATGTTGAAATTATGGGAAAACATTCAAATGTTGTTGTTACGCACGAAAATGGTAAAATTATAGACTGCTTAAAAAGAGTGTCTCCTGCATTAAATTCAACACGTATATTGCAACCTGGTGCATTATACCAATATCCACCATTAACAGATAAAATCAATCCTTTTACAAATGATTTTATCATTAATGATAACCTTACACGTATCTATCAAGGATTTTCTCCTGAATTATCTAGAGAAGTTTTATTTAGAATTGATCAAGGTGAAGAATTTAAAGATATTATGAATATGATTAGTACTTCAGAAAACTTATATATTCATAAATACAATGATAAAGAATATTTCCATGTGTTACCTTTAACACATCTGCAAGTCCAATATTCTTCTTATCCTTTATTTGATGGATTAGATCAGCATTATGATCTTATCGATCAAAAAGACAGAGTCAAACAGCAGACATCTGACTTAGCTAAATATATACAAAACGAATATACAAAAAATATTACAAAACTAAATAAATTAGAAAAAGATTTATTTGATAGTCAAAATAGTGATGATTATCGTATTAAAGGAGACCTTTTATTTGCAAATCTTCATTTAGCAAAAAAAGGTTTAAAAGATGTAACTGTTGAAAACTATTATACTGGTGAAATGATCACTATAGATTTAGATGAGCGTTTTGATGGTAAAACAAATGCCAATAAATATTATGCTAAATATCAGAAAGCAAAAAATGCATTACATCATTTAAATGAACAGATTTCACTAACAAAAGATGAAATTAATTATTTTGATTCTTTAATTACATTAATGGAAAATGCAACTTATTATGATGCATTAGAAATAAAAGAAGAATTAGAAAACTTAGGATACTTAAAGAAAAAGAAAACAAAACAAGTACATCGTAATAAAAAATTACATATAGAAAAATATCTAACTAAAGATAATATAGAAATTTATGTAGGAAAAAATAATCTTCAAAATGATTATCTAACATTCAAAATGGCTTCTAGATTTGACATGTGGTTTCACGTCAAAGATATGCCTGGAAGCCATGTTGTTGTGCATAGTGATCAATTAGATGAGTATACAATAAGATTAGCAAGTAAGATGGCTGCTTATTTTTCTAAAGGAAAACATAGTTCATCTGTACCTGTTAATTATACTCTTGTTAAAACATTAAAAAAACCTCAAGGATCTAAACCTGGTAAAGTGATATTAAATCAGTATTCTACCATTTATATAGATCCTGATGATGATTTTTTTAACGAAATCAGAAAAATAGATTAAGCTGATTCATTACAGATAGTGTGTTCATATTGTGGATAATAGACCGGATAAAGCAATGGTCTATTAATTGTACGACATTCAATTGGACAAATGACAGGTTGAGCAATTGGTGTGACTCTTTGAGAGATACAAACTCTCTTTTGAGCTACAATTGGATTTGCCTGATTAGTCATAGATCCATTTTGAAAGTTTTGACAACTATTACAGCCATTTGATTGATATGGCTGATTTGACATACATCCATTTTGAAAGTTCTGACAGCTATTACATCTATTTGATTGACATGGCTGATTTTGACACTGACAAGATGAATTCATCCAGTTTGTATTAGAATTCATCCAATTTGAACTTGGATTCATACAACAGTTTTGATTAAACATAAATAAAACCTCCTTACACTTTATAATATGAATATTACTCAATAAAGTAAGGACAAATGAAAGGATTTATATGAAATTATTAAGATTAGACTTACATGATGATGTAGAAATATATACAACTTATGCATATGATAAAAATATAAATTGTAATATGAGTTACAATGGTAATGATGATGAAGCTGTTTATCTTCATAGAAAAGAATTAGCTCAATTATTAAATACTGATTTTTCTCATATGGTTGCCACATTACAACAACATACAACAAATTTTATAGAAGTTGATCTTAAAGATGGTGGCAAAGGGATTGAAAGCAAAGAAACTGCTATTATAGGATATGATGCAATGTATACAAAAGAAAAAGATTTATGGTTATTTTCTTTCCATGCAGATTGCACGCCTGTTTTATTATACTGTAAGGATCAAAAAATAGTTGCTGAAGTCCATTCAGGATGGAAAGGAACTGTCAATGAGATTGCAGGTAAACTTGCAAAACATCTAATAGACAATGAAAACTGTAATCCTGAAGAAATATATGCTTATATTGGTCCAGCAATTGAATATAGAAATTTTGAAGCAAAAGATGATATTATTCAATTAGTTAATCAGATGTCTTTTGATACATCATCATTTTATACTTTAAAAGATGATGGTGCTTATCTTTTAAATAGCAAAGGTTTAATCAGACAAACATTATTAAATTTAGGAATAAAAGAAGAACATATCAAAGTCTCAACTTATTGTACAATGGAAGATGATGAAAAATTCTTTTCTTATAGAAAAACAAAAACTAATGATAGAAATATTACATTAATTAGACTAAAAGGAGAATTGATTTAACAATTCTCCTTTTCTTATATATTTTTATATTGTAAATCTATTAACTCTTTCATACTTTTTGGAATCAGTTCAATAAGTTCACTTGGAATAACTGTATAAGAATCTTTCGCAAGTTTATCCCCTGTATATCCATGAATATAAGTTGCTAGTGCTGCTGCACTTACTGGAAGATATCCCTGTCCTAAAAAACTCGTAATCATCCCTGCTAATACATCCCCCATACCTGCTGTTGCCATAGCTTTGTTGCCACTATGAATACGATAACTTTCATATCCATCACTTACAATTGTATAAGGTCCTTTTAATACAACAACAACTTTATATTCTAATGCAAATTCTTTAGCCATGATTAAAGGATCATCTATATCATCATTATGACATAATCTTTTAAATTCACCTAAATGTGGCGTTATAACAACAGGAGACTGATAAGATTTTAAAAGATCTAAATTTTTAGATAAAATTGTTAAAGCATCTCCATCAATAACTAAAGGAATATTCATATCATTAAAAATAGATTCAACAATATTTTCACTTTCTAACGATAATCCTAATCCACTACCAACTAACATAGCATTATAAGAACGTTCATTTAAATTGTCTCTATTTAAGGTAATAACTTCAGGAACAAACTGTGTACATGACTCTAACACTTCATCATCAGATAATAAAGCAACAATACCTGAACCACTGTACACTGCTGCTTTTGAAGCAAGCAAAGCAGCACCCTTATATTGAATGCATCCAGCAACTAACCCTATTGTTCCATACATGTTTTTATAACCATTAAACAATCGCTTCTTTAAATGCATAATAGCATGCTTTTTCTCATAAAGTTCAAATAAACCTACCTCTTCACTTACATCTTCTACATCTAAAAAATCGATAATTAGTTTTCCAGTGTAAAGTCGAGTATCCAAATTTAAAAAACTATTTTTTAAGGCACTTAATGAAATAGTCATAGTTGCACATATAACTGCTCCTTTAGGTATTCCTGTGTTACAATCTAATCCACTAGGAATATCAACAGAAATAATATCCTGCTCAAACAACAAATTAATTTCATCTATCACTCTAGCATAGATACCTCTAATTGCTTTATTCAAACCGAATCCAAAAATTGCATCAACGACAACTTCTACATCAGACAATTCGTGTCTTAAATTTTCAGCTAAATCATCATCAATCACTTTAATTTCAATGCCCAACTGAACACATTCATTATAATAATATTGAAATGCATAAGAAGTATTTTCTGTTTCAAAAACATAAATAATTACTTTTTTTGATTGATTATAAAGTTTTATTGCAAGTGATAATCCATCAGCACCATTATTGCCAGGACCACAAAATAGAGCATACGTATTCTTTTTCATATATTTAAGTAATACATCACTTGCTTTATCTACTAATTCTTCAATAGAATATCCTTTATCTAAAAGACATTCATCATATTTTTGCATTAATCTTTGAGTTCCAATATACATATTCATCACCAATTTAAATATACCAATTCCTTTTATATTTATCAACTTTTAACAATCATAAAAGAAAAAAGACTTAATTTGATTTTTCAAATTAAGTCTTATCGTTAATTTTTAATGAACACGTCCACCACTAACAAAATGATATCTCCAATAAGAAGAATTTAAACTATCTCTTCTTACACCTGTTGCAGGTGTTCCAGCATGAACGAATTGTCCTCCACCAACATAAATACCTACATGGGTAATACCACTTTTATTTGTCGTTCCGCTAAAGAATACTAAGTCTCCAGCTTTTAAATTCGACCAAGATACACGTTTAGTATAACTATATTGTGAAGCTGCAGTTCTAGGAATATAAACACCATTTTGTCTGTATGACCATTGTGTTAATCCAGAACAGTCAAATCTATTTGGTCCAGTTGCACCATAAACATATGAAGATCCAATTCTCGAAGATGCAGTTGATGCAATCTTAGATGTTGAAGTAGGATCAATAACACTTACATATAATGTTTTTGAAGTACTATTTCCTGCTTCGTCTTTTATACTATAAACTACAGTATAATCACCTTCACGTTTTGTATTAACATTGTTTTTAATAGTCACTTTATCTTTAAGATTTCCATCTAAATTATCGAATACTTTAGATAAATAATCTTTTGGATTAAAGCTTTTATTAACATTAATTGTTACTGAACTCTTAGATAAATTAATAACTGGTGCTGAAATATCTTTAACATTAACTTTTAGTTTTCCTTCAGTTAAATTTCCTTCAGAATCCTGTACTTTAATTAATAGTTCATAAGATCCAATTTCTTTTGTATTTACATTACCATCAATAGATACTTTTAAATTAGATGCTTTATCATAGTTATCTTTTAAAACAATATAATCTCTATAATTAAATTTTGAACCATAATCAACAGTCACTGTTTTACCTTTTTTATAAGATAAAATTGGAGCAGATGTATCTGAAACATAGAATTCTACATCTTTGTTTGCGACATTCCCACTGCTATCTGTAACATTTAAATTTAAAGTTTGTGTTCCTTTAATTTTTGTATTTAAATCTTTATTTGTTTCAATAAATGAAGTTACATCACCATCAACATTGTCAATAGCACTTACATATTTCGTAATATCTTTGCTTCCACCTACTTCTACTGGAATAACATATCCTGATACATGGTTGTTAACAACAAACTGAGGTGCAGTTTTATCAACAACTTTTACATTAACTGTTTTTTCAGTTGTATTTGAAAACATATCTATTGCAATAACTTTAACATCATATTCACCTAATTGATGAGCATCGTAAGCACGATCAACAATTTGTACTTCTAAACTATCTAAATTATCTCTATTATCACTAATTGAGAACATACTTTTGTCTAATGTAGTACCATATAGTACTTCTACCTGGCTTGCTTCGATAAGAGGTGCTTCCTTATCAACTGCCACGTAACCCACTAAACCAAAAGCAGCTACACATAACAATGGAATAAACATCGCTTTTCTTTTAACAACGGATTCATAAAATTTTTCTTTAAATCCGTCTTTTAACTGACTTTCCATTTAGTGCCTCCTTTCAATAATTTCCCACACTCATTATAAACTAAACATTATCAAATGTCCATAATTTCTTAAGAAATTCTTAAGAAATAAAAAAAGTGTTGAGTATATCAACACTTTTTAGTTCCATTATCCTAAATAAGCTTCTCTGACTTTTGGATTACTTGCAACATCTCTTGCATCACCTGAGATAGTAACTTTACCAGTTTCTAATACGTAAGCTCTATTTGCAATAGAAAGAGCTTTATTTGCATTTTGTTCAACCAATAAAATTGTAACCCCATCTTTATTAATTTCTTTAATAATATCAAAGATTTCATTAACTAAGATTGGTGATAATCCCATTGATGGTTCATCTAATAATAATAGTTTTGGTTTAGACATTAATGCTCTACCCATCGCTAACATTTGTTGTTCCCCACCAGATAAAGTTCCAGCTAATTGATTTTTTCTTTCCTTTAAACGTGGAAAACGTTTATAAATATTTTCTAGATCTTCATCGATTTTTGAATCAGTTCTTAAATATGCACCCATATATAAATTATCTTCTACACTTAACTGAGAGAAAATACGACGACCCTCAGGTACTTGTGCTAATCCTAGAGAAATAATTTTATGAGCAGGTGTTTTTGTAATATTGTGATCAGTAAAAGTAATCATTCCACCTGAATTTTTTGTTAATCCACTAATAGCATGCATAATTGATGTTTTTCCAGCACCGTTTGCACCGATTAAAGCAACAATTTCACCTTGTTTTACTTCAAAGGAAACTTGTTTAATTGCATTAATAACACCATAGTGTACTTCTAAGTTATCAACTTTTAACATATCGTTTCCTCCTATTCATCATGTCCTAAATATGCAGCAACTACTTCTTTATTATTTCTAATTTCTTCTGGTGTTCCAAAAGCAATAATAGTTCCAAAGTTTAAAACTGCAATCTTTTCACAAATTCCCATTACCAATTTCATATCATGTTCAATTAATAAAATAGCTACTGAGAATTTTTCTCTAACAATTTTTATAGTTTCCATTAATTCAGCAGTTTCAGTTGGATTCATACCTGCTGCTGGTTCATCTAATAATAATAGCTTTGGAGAAGTTGCTAAAGCTCTGGCAATTTCTAATTTTCTTTGTTTACCATAAGGTAAATTGCTTGCCTTTGTATATGCAAATTCTTCAAGATTAAATACTCTTAATAAACTTAATGCCATTTCATCAATTGCTTTTTCACCTCTAAAGAAATTAGGTAATTGTAAAATAGCAGAAAATAAAGTATAGTTTTGTGACATATGTAATCCAACTTTTACATTATCAATAACAGTCATATTTTTAAATAAACGAATATTTTGGAATGTTCTTGCAATTCCTGCTTTCGTTCTTTGTGTTGGAGACATTTTTAATAAAGATTTTCCATCAAAAGTAATTTGTCCACTCGTTGGTTTGTAGACTCCAGTAAGTAAGTTGAATGCAGTTGTTTTACCTGCACCATTTGGACCAATTAAGCCAAATAATTGATTTTTATCGATTTCAAAGTTGAATTCATCTACGGCTTTTAAACCACCAAATTGAATTCCTAAACCTTCTGTTTTTAATAATGCCATTATTTAGCCACCTCCTTTTTAGGATGTTTTCTTTGTCTATTTTCTTTAAATTTTTCAAGAATTTTTGTTTCTTTGAAAATCATAGTTGCAATTAATACAATTGCATATAATAACATACGATAATCTGAGAATTCACGTAACATTTCAGGTAAGATTGTTAAAACAATTGCTGCAATAACAGATCCTTTTAAATTCCCAAGACCACCTAATACAACCATAACTAAAATTTCTACTGACTTATTATAGTCAAATGATTTAGGAACTAACATTCCCATATAGTGAGCATATAACCCACCAGCTAACCCAGCAAATAATGCTGAAATAGCGAAAGCTAAAATTTTATAATAAGTAACATTAATACCAGTTAATTCACTTGCGATTTCATCTTCTCTAATTGAAATAATTGCTCTTCCATGTCTAGATTTTACAATCGCATAAATTACATAAATTGTAATAACAACACTTAAAAATGCACCATTAAAATCAATAACGCCTGGCATCCCCATTAATCCCTTAGCACCATTTGTTATTTCTAAGTTTAATAAAATAACTCTAATAATCTCATTAAAAGCTAATGTAATGATACATAAATAGTCACCTTTTAATCTTAATGTAGGCATCCCAATTAAAAAACCTACAAATCCTGATGCAAGAGCACCAAAGAATAAACATACAACTAAAGGTAATCCTAAATGAATTCCCATTAATGAAGAAACATAAGCTCCTACAGCCATAAATCCTGCATGACCTAATGTTAATTGTCCTAAATATCCACTTGCTAAGTTTAAGCTTGTTGCTAAAACAATATTAATACATGCAAGAGTTAATAATGAAGATTCATAATATCCAATCATACCACTATTAATAGCGTAACTTAAAACACCATAAATTACTAAAGCTATAATAAAGGAGATTCCTAATTTTGTTAATTCTTTTTTCTTCATGATGTTCACCTACACTTTCTCTCTTACATTGACACCAAATAAACCTGCAGGTTTTACAAGTAAGATAAAAATTAAAATACCAAATACAACAGCATCAGAAAATGCAGAAGAAATATAAGCAATAGTAAATGCTTCAGCAATACCGATTAATAAACCACCAATCATTGCTCCTTTAATATTTCCAATTCCACCTAATACTGCCGAAATAAATGCTTTAATACCAAGCATTGCTCCTAAATAAGGATTAATTAAAGAATAGTTTAATCCATAAATAATTCCTGCAATCGCTCCTAAACCAGAACCAATTGCAAAAGTTAAAGAAATAGTATTATCAACATTAATACCCATAAGTTCAGCTGCACCTTTATCTTCACTTACAGCTCTCATTGCTTTCCCTACTTTTGTTTTATTAACAAACATTAATAAAGCAGAAGTACAACCAAAAGTTAATACTAATGACAATAAAGACACATAAGTAATCGATACACCAAATAAACTTACACTTCCACTTGCAATAAATGATGGAAAAGTTCTAGCAGCCGATCCAAATGTAATTAAAAATAAATTTTGTAATAAGTAACTTACTCCAATGGCAGTAATTAACACTGTTAACCCACCACTTTTTCTTAAAGGTTTATAAGCAACTTTTTCAGTAACAACACCAAGTAAAGCGCATCCTGCAATAGAAAAAATAACACTTACAATCATCGGTAAACCTAATAATGATGATCCAATATATGCTAAATAAGCACCAACCATGATAAATTCACCGTGAGCGAAGTTGATCATTTTTGCAATACCATAAACCATTGTATATCCGATAGCGACTAATGCGTACATCCCACCTGTACTTAAACCATTAATCATTTGCGATACGAAATCCATATATTGACCTCCTTCTTATATCAAAAAAATAAAGGAGAGAGATGTCTCCTTTATTATTTTTTTAATTTAAATATCCATATTCACCATTTCTAATAGTTTTTACTAATAATAATTTGCTTGGGTTATGATATCCGTCAAATTCAAAATGACCTGTAATACCATCATATTTTGTAGCTTCTAATGCTTCATTTACTGCAGCTACTTCAGTAGTTCCAGCTGCTTCAATAGCTTTAATTAAAATCCAAGTTGCATCATAAGCCATTGTACCAAACATATTTGTTTCTGATTTATATGTTTCTTTATATCTAGCTAAATAATCAACAACACCTTGTTCACGATCATCAAATGTATTTGTATAATATGCACCATTAAAGATATGTTTATCTACACCTTCAATTCCTACTACACCATCCCAACCATCAGTTCCTAAGAATGTTCCTTCATATCCTGCATCTTTGAACTGTTTTACGATAGTTGCAATTGTTTCATAATAATCTGGAATAAATACTGCATCTGCACCAGATTCTTTAACTTGTTGAATATAAGCTTTGAAATCTTTTTGACCAGCTGGATATTTTTCTTTCATAACGATATGAGTTCCGTCTTTATCAGCTTGAGTTAAGAATGATTCTGTACATCCTTCACTATAGTCACTTCCTGTTTGAGTTAAAACTGCAATTTTTTTAGCTTCAATAGTTCCATCTGCGATAGCTGCAGCGATTGTTTTACCACCCATTGAATCATTAGAACATGTTCTGAAATAATTTTTTCTAGTTGATCCATCTGCATTTAAAGTTAATGAGTCACCTGAAGTCGATGATGAAACAATTGGTGTTAAATCATTTTTACTAGCTTCCCCTACTGCTAATCCTTCTGGTGTAATTACTGGACCAACGATACCAGCAATACCTTGACCTACTAATTTTTTATAAGCACTTGTAGCTTGCACTTCGCTACCTGCTGTATCTTCTGCTAATAATTCAAATTTGTATTTAGCATCTGCAGATTCATTATAATCAGCGATTGCCATTTCAATAGTATTTTTAATAGGAATACCATAAGCAGATACTTCCCCAGTTAATGGTCCGATGAAACCAATTTTAACTGTATCCCCTTCTTTTAATTCACCTTTTGCGGAGGTGTTTCCGCCTTGTCCACACCCAGCTAACATGCTTACTGCTGCTAAAAGTGTGATTACTTTCTTAAATTTCATAATAATCTCCCCTTTTTTTAAATTCATGTTATGTTATTAATTATACTCCTATATTCTATGTTGTCAACAGGTTTTAAGAAAATAATTTAATTTAATTCTAAATACTTTAGTCTTTTTTAGAAATATCATAAATTAATTTATCAAATTCTTGCTAAAAAATACAATGTTTAAATGTGTATCTAAAAAAACAATTTATTTATAATATTTTGTAACTATTTAAAATATGCCGATTATATCAACATATTTTATAAAAAAAAGAGTAGAAGTGTATACTTCTACTCTATACTTTTTAATGATTCTACCATATCTACTTTATTTAATACTTTTCTCATTGAAAAATTAATTATTTTAGTAAATAAAATAGTAATTAAAACAGAAATAATAATACTAGAAACTTCCAGTTCTTTAACAAACATAGCTATTTCAAGATTAATAGAACTCATAATAAATCCATGAATAATATATCCAAATACTATTCCAACAAGAGAACCAATAATAGACAATATATCATTTTCTCTAAATATATAATCATAGACCTCTTTCTTTCTAAATCCTAAAACTTTTATAGTTGCAATTTCACTTTTTCTTTCCTGTATATTAATATTTGTCAGGTTATATAAAACGATAAAGTTAAGTGCTCCTGCACAGACGATAAGAATAACGATAATAATATTTAATGATGACATTGATTTTTCAAAATCTTCGCCTGCATTTGTAGTATATGATAATGATCCAAAGTTATTATGTAACATATAGTCCTCGATTGATTTTTTATAAGATTGATCTAATTTCTTCAATGTCATATAAGCCTGATTCATTTTCATATCTTTTCCTGTTAAATCTTCATAATAAGTCTGTGACATGTAAATATAATTCATTACGTAATTTTTAACAATACTTGATATTTTAACATTATATTTTTCTCCACCTAATTCAATATCAATCATATCACCAACATCAACATCCATTTGTGATGCTGCTTTTTGCGTCAATACAACACCTGTATCATTCATACTTACAGTTTTATTTGTTTTATAGTCTGGAAAATGAATAAAGTTAGATAACTGATCAGATGACTGATAAACAACATTATAACCATATAAACTAACTTTGTTTTTCATCATATTTACACTTTGGTTATAAACATATTCTATATTAGTCACTTCATCTCTTGCTAGAATCTTTTCTTTATTTTTTCTAGATACAGATGGTTTGATATCTTTTTCTAAAGAAACTAATGCATCATATGCAAAAATGTCGTTATACTGTCTACTGACAACTTCTGTAACAGAATATTTAATTCCAAACCCCGTAATAATAAGTCCTGTACATCCAGCAATTCCAATAACAGACATAAAGAAACGCTTTTTATATCTGAAAATATTTCTCATTGTTACCTTCTGATTAAAAGACAACCTTTTCCAGATAAAAGGAATACGCTCTAAAAATATTCTTTTTCCTATTTTTGGTGCCTTTGGTCTCATCAATACTGCAGGCATCAGATTTAATTCACTAATACATACAGACAATGTTGCAAATAATGTAACAAATACAGATAAGAATAAAGTCTGCACAAGTACTGATATTTCATTAACAATCACTGTAGAATGCACAATATCAAACATTAACGTCGAATACAGGAACATAACAATTCTTGGTAAAAACTGAGTTCCTAAATACATACCAAGCAATGATGCAAATAATGTTGCCAATACAACATAAACTACATATTGTTTAATAATATCCCATTTACTATATCCCAATGCTCTTAAAGTTCCACTTTGACCTCTTTGTTCTTCAACCATTCTAGTCATCGTCGTTAAAGAAACTAATGCAGATACTAAAAAGAAAATTAAAGGGAATACACTTGCAATCGTTACAATCGATTCAATATTCATATCGTAAGAAATTAATCCTTCATTTTCATGTCTTGTTAAAGTCATCAATCTGCCTTTAGGAATTGAATCAATCTGTTCTTGCGCCTGTTCTAATTGCAATTGACCTTCATCTAACTTTTGCTTTGCTTCTTTAAGTTTTTCTTCATTTTTTAATTCTTCTAACAAAAGCATATTTTCCTGTTTTGATATTAACAGTTTTGCTTTTTGTAATTCTAAATCTGCCTCACTTAATTGAAGCATACCCCCTATAAGTAATTCACTATTTGAAATAGCATCTTTAATTTCTTCTATTTTCGCTAAAGTTTCTTTATAGTTTTCACGAATATCTTCTAATTTTAAATGTTCATCATCTAAAATATCTTCTTTTATCTGTTCACTATCTTTTAAATATGATTTCATATCAGCTATTTTAGCTTTTAACATCTCTATTTCAGATTTTACAGCCTCTAAAGCTAAGACAATCCCATCATTTGCCTGGTCTTGACCACTTAAATATTGCTCTTCGTTTTGTGCTAATGTTAATTTTGCATTTGCAAGTTTTATTTTCGCATCTAAAATTTGCTGATCAAACAATAATTTTCCTTTATTATATTCTTCTAAACCTTGTTCGTATTGTTTTGTTGCTTTATCCAATTCTTTTTTTGAATCATCTATCAGTTTTTCATAAAAAGAACTTAGGTTTAAAGATAAATAGCTTTTTACTTTTGTGTTAACAAGTTCTACAAACTCATCATGTTCTTCGCTAAAGACAATATAATCCTGTGCCCCTTTAACATCTACACTTAACTGAGTATATAAAACATCTTCATCTCTAAGTTCGTAAATATCTTTTGGTAATGTCCAAAATGCATTATTTTCATTTTTAATTAAAACAAATCCACTATTTGAACCATCACCTAATGTATTTGTCCCTCTTGAAGTTGTTGAAAGATATCTTAAATCTTTGACATAACCTGTAACTGTAAATTTCTTTTGACCATTACCTGTTTCAAGTTCTATCTTTTCACCAATTTTAAAATATATAGCCAATTGGCTATCAATAACACATTCATTATGATTTTTTGGAAACTCCCCTTTTATTAACATAGGTTCATTTACCATTCCATGATAATAATTATCACTTGTATAAACAGTTACTCCTGATTTTTTATCATCTAAAAAAGTTAAAGCATCAAACCTAAAACCATAATCTACTTTCTCTACTCCTTCAATTTTTTTCACTTCTTCAATTTCTTCTTGAGTAAAACCATAAGTAGATATATATGTAAGTTCTGCATAATTTAAAGAATCTAAATAACTATCAGCAGTTGCTTTCATAATTGAAGGTGTATTTCTTAATCCTGCAAAAACAGCTGCACCTAAAAAAACGATTGCAAAAATAGATATAAATCTCGCTTTTGTTTTTAATATTGTTCTATACAGGTTTTTCCAATACATTGTCTTTTTATTTTTTACCATTCAATATCCTCAATTGGAGTTGGATTGTCATTACACTCCATATGATAAACCTTTCCACTTCTTAAATGAATAACACGATCTGCCATAGGTGCTAAAGCAGAGTTATGAGTGATAATAATAACAGTCATATGATATTGATCACACATGTCTCTAAGCAATTTTAAAATTGCTTTACCAGTCATATAATCTAATGCTCCAGTTGGTTCATCACATAATAATAGTTTAGGATTCTTTGCAATTGCTCTAGCAATTGCAACACGTTGCTGTTCTCCTCCTGATAATTGTGCAGGAAAGTTATGAATTCTATGAGACAAACCCACTTTTTCTAATACTTCAAGTGCATCTAAAGGATTTTTACAGATCTGAGATGCTAATTCTACATTTTCTAAAGATGTAAGATTTTGTACTAAATTATAGAACTGAAATACAAATCCTATATCATTTCGTCTATATTCTGTTAATTGTTTTTCATCAAATAATGCAACATTTTGACCATCAACAATAATACTACCACTCGTAGGAGTATCCATTCCTCCTAACAGATTTAAAATTGTAGTTTTCCCTGCACCTGATTGCCCAACAATAACAACAAATTCTCCTTTATTAACCTCAAAATTAACACCATCACTTGCGTTAATAGTATTCTCTCCCATAACAAATGTTTTTACTATATCTTTTAAAGTAATTAATACACCCATAAATACACTTCCTTTTTTATATTAGTTTCTATTTTAACATTAAAGCAGTCTAATTTCTATATTATCATCAATTATATAAACATTATTAATAATATTTGTTATAATACTTTAAAAAGGAGGCTATCATGTATTTTAAATCATTAATTATCATTATAGAAATAATATCTATACTTTATAACTTTATTCTATTTAAATTAAATAACACTTATATTGCTAAACCATTACCTGATGAAGTAAAAGATATATATGATTCTAACAGATATAAAACATTTATAGATTATAGAAAAGATAAAAGAAAATTATCTATCATCTCATCTATACTATCACTAATTTTACTCGTTATATTACTTTACAGTCCTTTCTATACAATTATAGAAAAACTATCACAATATAACACATATCTTATTGTCACAATAACAATAATTATCATTGGACTAATAGAATCAATCATTGAGTATTATGTAGGATTATATAATCATTTTGTCATAGAAGAAAAATACAATAAAAACAAAATGACTAAAAGTCATTATTTAAAAATGCATATTAAAGAAACTCTATTAAATATTATTTTATTATGTATTATTATCAATGCATTTGCATTTGTATGTGAAAATGTTTCTTATATCTATATAACTTATGCATTATCTTTTACTGAATATATTTTATTATTTGCAGCTATTATCTTAATAGCATTTATTCTTTATCTATGTGCTCTAGCAATATCTTATTATCATTTAAAAACAACATATAAATTCACTCCATTACAGGATGGTAAACTAAAGGATGAAATTTTATATATGTTAAAAGATTCACCTAAGAAAGTGAAAAAACTTCTTGTTTACAATGAATCAGAAAAATCTGTATCTAAAAATGCTTTTGTCTTAAAATTACCTTTTTACAGAGAAATTTCTATTGCTGATAATTTTATTAACGAAAATGATCATAAAGAATTATTAGCTATTCTTTCACATGAAATAGGACATTTA
>JAZLDV010000138.1:0-3175 GCA_045614925.1 Coprobacillaceae bacterium
AATGATAATCAATGGTCTGATCCAGCTTATTCACCATCTTATGATGATTGGGCTATTACAGAAGCATCACATAGATTATGGTCTGATTTATTCCCATCTTTAGCAACTCAAAAATCTAAATTTGAGTTAAATGGGGATAATAAAGGAAGATATGATTATTATTTTAATGAACATACAGGTATGAATGGTGAATTATATTATACAAAAGAGCAATACAGAGAATTACAGACTCTAGCAAATGCTAAAGGTATGAATCTTGTTGCTGAATTAGATACACCATCTCACTCAGCTGCATATACAAAATATGTATATGAAAATCAAGAAGAAGTGATTAAATCATTAGTAGAAAATGGATATTTAGATAGAAATATGTATTTAGATGGAAATGGTGAATTATTAAATGGAGTATCATTCTATATTCATAATCCATCTAATATGGAATTATTATCTATTGATGATCAAAGTAGTAATGCAGTAGAAAAACAAAATGCTATTAATGCTAAAATCTTTATGAAAGCATTATTAGATGAATATTTAGGTGGAGATGATCCTTTATTTAAAGCACCTATGTTTAGTGCAGGTGTAGATGAATACTGGGATAAATCTAAAAAAGAAGCGTTTAGAAGATATATGAATTATATGGAAGAAATAGTTCATGATCAATATGGTAAAGAAGTACGTATGTGGGGTTCTTTAAAACAATTTAATGGAACAACTGAAGTATCTAAAGATATTGTTTTAGAAGTATGGAATACTTCTACAGAAGAAAACCCATTACAAAGAATGCAGGAAGGATACAGTGTAATCAATGTACCACAGCCATTCTTATATACAACACCAGGACGTTATCATAAAGATATGATTAGAGAAGAATATATTTATGATATCTGGGAACCTGAAATGTTTACAACATCAATTATCGCAACTAAAGGTGATCCTTTATTTAAAGGTGCTAAAGGTGCGTTATGGGGTGATGAAAATAGAGAAGGTATTACAGAAGCAGATTTACATGAACGTTATTTACGTTTATCTGCTATGGTAAGTGAAAAAACTTGGGGTGCAGATATTAGTGATCAATCGTTTGTAGATTATCAGACTAAGTTCTATGCTTTAGCTGAAGGACCTGGTACTGTTATTTCTTATGATATTGAAACATATAAAAATGTTGTAGTTGATTATAATATGGAAAATGTATCAGAAGATGGAAAAACATTATTTGATGCAAGTGGAAATAATTATAATGCAGAAGTTATTAATGGTGAAACTGTAGAAATCAATGGTGAAACATTTATGAAGTTTAATGGTGATACAGTTATTAAAACACCACTTACGACTTTAGGGTATCCATATACTTTAAGTTTTGATATTTATTTAGATGGTAGTGAAACAAATGATAAATCTTCAGCTTTATTTAAAGGATATGATGGTTTATTACAATTATCTAATTTAAATGATTGTTTAACTATAAATAGAGATTATTTTACACAATCATTAGGTTATAAAGTAAATGATAAACAAAAACATACTATTACAATTGTAGGAACATATCAGACAACAAAATTATTTGTAGATGGTGAGTTTAAAACATTATTACATGCAGAAGCAAGTGATACAAGTGTAGGTGTATCAACTTGGAAAGATGCAGATAACAACTTCAGATCTACATTTGTTTTCCCATTAGAAATTATAGGTGAAAACTTCGAAGGGTATTTAGGAAATATTAAAGCTTATAATAAAGCTTTATCAACAGAAGAATTATCATCACAATCATTAATTAATGATGTGGATGTAGCTAGAAATGAAAATGCTTATACAATTTCTCATAACTCATCATTCTGGGGAGATCAGATGAGATTGTATCCAGCATGGAAGGCAACTGATGGTAATGGGAATGTAACAGGTGCAAAAATTAAATCTGTAACTAACGAATCAAGATGGAACTCATCTGATCATGATCAAGATTTCTTAATGATTGATTTAGGTGAAGTACAAAGTATTTCTAAAGTTGTGATTGACTGGGAAGAATCACGTTATGCATCAAGTTATAATATTGAAGTTTCTAATGATAAAGAACATTGGACAACAGTTAAACGTGTAACTAACAATACAAGTGCATTGACAAGTGATAATTTTGATGAAATACAAGCAAGATATGTAAAAATGCAAGGCGTAAAAAGAAGAGCTGGAATGAATGAATATAGTATTTATGAAATGAAAGTTTATAGTCGAGTTGATAAAACTGATTTAAACACTCAGTTATCACAATTAAAAGATAAATTGGATGAAAGAAATATTCATTTTGAAAATCAATCTGATTTATATGCATATTATATTCAGGCAAAAGCCATTATGAATGATGTTCTTGCATCAAATGCAGATGTACATTATGCAATTGGGCTTTTAAGTACATTGGATGAAAAATTAGAAGTCAAATTAGATGGCTGGCAAAAAGTAGACGGTAAATGGTACTTCTTCATTGAAGGCGAAGCTCAAATTGGTTGGGTTAAAGATGCTGGTAAATGGTACTTCATGGATGAATCTGGTGTAATGCAAACTGGATGGATCAAAGACAACAACAAATGGTATTACATGAATACTCATATGTTAACTGGATGGCAAAAAATTGTTGGATTATGGTATTACTTAGACTCTCATATGATCACTGGTTGGTTAAATGATGGTGGTCAATGGTACTTCTTAGACTCAGCTATGAAAACTGGATGGCAAAAAATTGATGGAAAATGGTACTTCTTAGACTCTGCAATGAAAACTGGATGGATTCAAGATGGAGGAAAATGGTACTACATGAATAGCCATATGTTAACAGGATGGCAAAAAGTAAATGGTACATGGTACTATTTAAATAATGCGATGGTTACTGGATGGTTAAAAATCGATGGAACTTGGTACTATTTCAACTCTAAAGGTGCAATGGTAACAGGAACACAAAAAATTGATGGTAAAACATATAAATTCAATTCTAACGGAGCTTGGTTAGGATAAAAGATAAGCCTCTTTTACTCAAATTAACTTTAAGTAAAGGAGGTTTTTTTGTATGATATTTTTACTTAATTTTTTTAAAAAATTATGAATGTATTTTTGAATGAAGATAGTGTGTTAAAAACACTCTTTTGAAACTGTAATGGTTTGACAATTAATAACAAATGTAATAAAA
>JAZLDV010000139.1:0-13705 GCA_045614925.1 Coprobacillaceae bacterium
AATTCAAGTCTTATTTTTTATGACTCTATGCTTTTAGATATCACTAGTGAAGATAAAATGGATGAAGTCTCAAGTCATGGATATGCATGGGGATATATTGGAAGCTGTATTCCTTTTGCATTAAGTTTAGTTATCGTTTTAGGATATGAAAGTATTGGTATATCTTTTACTTTGGGTATGACGATTGCATTTTTTATTAATGCATTATGGTGGTTAGGTATGTCTATCCCGTTATTAAAAAATTATAAGCAGATTCATTATATTGAAAAACCAAAACATCCATTTGTTGAAAGTTTTTCAAGATTATTCAATACATTAAAAGATATCACTAAAGAAAAGAAAGTGTTCTTATTCTTAATTGCTTTCTTCTTCTATATTGATGGTGTATATACAATTATTGAAATGGCCACTGCCTATGGAAGTGCATTAGGACTAGATACAACAGGATTATTACTTGCATTACTTGTAACACAGATTGTCGCTTTCCCTTGTGCATTACTATTTGCTAAAATGTCAAAAACAAAACCAACTGAACAATTAATCAAAATATGTATTTTAGCTTATATTGCGATTGCTGTATTTGCAATCCAATTAGATAAACAATGGGAATTCTGGTTCTTAGCTGTATGTGTTGGAATGTTCCAAGGTGCAATTCAGGCATTATCAAGATCATATTTTGCTAAAATAATTCCTACACATAAATCAGGAGAATTCTTTGGTTTATATGATATTTGTGGTAAAGGCGCATCATTTATGGGAACACTATTAGTTGGTGCTATAGCACAAGCGAGCGGACATATGAATATAGGTGTTGCAGTCATTGGAGTCATGATTATTATAGGATTTATTCTTTTCTTACAAGCTATTAAATTAGACTAAAAAAGGCCGGTTAATAAACCGGTCTTTATTTTTAATTTATAAATCTACATATTCCTTCAACAATCATTTTTATATTTCTTTCATCAAATACAACATCTTTACTCGTATGAATCTTATCAATATAATACCCACATAAGTTATTCTTATTAAAAGCAGCAACACCAATATGATTCTTAAAAACACTCTGATCAGATGGATATATTGTATTTGAACTCTTTGTCACAATAACAGTCTTATTTTCATCATAAAATGACTTATTCAATTTTTCTTTATAACATCCTGCACTCTTGCTTGTAATAAGCATGACATAATCTCCATCACTTACACAATCAAAATTAATTAACAATTTATCTTTCATTATATTTTTGTGTTTTTTATTAAAAGCATTTGAACCAAGTAGTCCTAACTCTTCATGATCAAAAAATACAAAACATACCTGCTCTCTTATTTCTTTACATTCCATTAATTCTAATAATGTAATCACACCTGATGTATTATCATTTGCCGTATGTTTATTCGCTTTACCAAAAAACATCCATAAGATAAAAAACCACAACAATGCCATTCTTAATATCTCAACAAGTAACCCACTTTGAGTTAAAGCAAAAATAATATAAGAAATAATACTAGAACACACAACAAAACCAAATATTAAAGCAACATTAAACAACAAATAAACAAATAGATTCTTTGGAGTTAAAAAATTAGGAAAAGGTAATACTGGAGCAGTATCATAATGTGCACTTAATACATACTTTGCCTTTTCTAAATCTCCTACTATAATATTTCTGCTTTTAAACATTCCTGATTGTTCAACTTTTATCTGTTCATCTTTTAATTCATTCATTAAAAGATGAATAAATTCATCCTTTTGTTTCTTTGTCTTTCTAATCTGATATTCTTTTAATATTAATTTAGAAATATCTCTCATATAATCATCCTTTACATATATTTATAAAACAATTAAATATTTCCTGCATTCCTTCATCATCATTATGCATCATTTCTGGATGGAACTGAACACCATAACATTTTAATTCCTTATGCTCAATAGCTTCAACAATTCCATCAGGTGCTTTAGCACTAATAACTAAACCTTCACCTAAATCTTTAACTGACTGATGATGAAAACTATTCACTAAATACTGACTACCTAATACATTATATAAAAAACTACCTTCTTTAATGTCAATACTATGAACAGGATATTGTTTTCTTTCCTTTTGTGAATGTTCATTCACACTTCCTGCTTCCTGATTATCCTGATACAATGTTCCCCCAAAAGCAACATTCATCCCTTGCATTCCCCTACAGATTCCTAAAACTGGAATCTTTCTTTCAATACATTGTTTTAACAATGATAAATCATAAACATCTCTTCTATAACTAGAAATCCCTTGTTTTACATGATATGTATCATTATAGAATAATGGATTTATATCGACGCCACCACTCATAATAACACCATCAACAAGATCTAACTGTCCTTCAATTGATGCTATATCACACATAGGAAGCAATACAGGGATCCCTCCTGCCTTTACAATCGCATCCACATAATCATCATTCACATATTGTGCAGGAAACTGAATATCATCTTTCTCCCCACAACTTACACCTATAACCACTTTCTTCATAACACTACCTCCATATTATAAACTACATTATCTAAACATTTTGTAAAAATATGCTTAATATAAGTATAGTAAAAAAAGTCTTTTTATAAAAGACTTTTACCCTAATTCTTCTAACATATCTAATGGATTATCTTTAGCTTTCACCTTATTAAAAACTTTAACAATATATCCATTTTCATCAATAAGAAAAGTACTTCTCACTACTCCCATCACTTTCTTACCATACATATTCTTTTCTTTCCACACATCATAAGCTTGAATAACATCTAAACTTTCATCAGATAAAAGAGTAAACCCTAAATTATATTTCTCTTTAAACTTCTTATGACTTGCGACACTATCTTTGCTCACACCTAATACGACTGCATCTTTTTCAATAAATTGTGGATATAACTCTGAAAACCCACATGCTTGAGCAGTACATCCAGGAGTATTATCTTTAGGATAAAAATATAATACCACCTTTTTCCCTAAATAATCACTTAATCTAACCATTTCACCATCCTGATTTAACAATTCAAAATCAGGTGCTTTTTGTCCTACTTCAATCATCATTATCACCTCTATTTATATGATAAAACAAATACAATTATTTTTCAAAAAATATGCAAAAAAAAGAAAGGCTAAGCCTTTCTTAGAATTTTTTATCCACCCATGTCCATACTTTGTACATGAAGAATCCCCATGCAAAGAATAGAATAATTAACACACTTGTTGGAACAGGACTATGATAATAGTCTTTTAAAAAGTAATCACGCCAATTTGGAATATCAGTATAATAATATTGCCCAGGACCACAATCTACACCTTCAACTCTACCAATACCATTAATCATAATATATGCAGATATAATACATACAGTAATAAAAATTACACTTAACACTATTGACTTCCAGTTAATTTTTCTTTCTCTCATATTGAAAACCTCTTTCTACAAATTATTAAACTAAAACAGGAATTGGTAAAATTAAACCTGATAATAATAACCAAGCAACAAAATAAGTTAAAATTAAGTTAAATGTTTGTCCAACCACATATAAAATCATTGGTTTTCCACCAGACATTTGTCCAGCCATTTCTTTAATATTAGTTTCTAAACCGATACTTGTAAATGCTAAAGCAAAGCACCAAGTTTGTAATTCTTTGAAACATCCTTGAATATCAGCACAAATTTCTGCACCATAAGTTGGTTGAACAAAGAATGAGAATACGATTGAAGCAGCTAAGAATCCTAATACGAATTTAGGTAATCTATCCCAAATTTCTCCAATACCTACAGTTGATTCAGAATTTCTATCAACTTTAGTTGTAAAGAAGATTGCAACAGCAAATGCGATAAATCCAATTAAAATATTTTGAATCATTTTTACTAATGCAGCTGCAGCTTCTGCAGTTGGCCCTAAAGCAGCACCAGCTAATACTACGGCACCAGTTGAATCTACTGTTCCACCAATCCATGATCCACCAATTAATTCAGTCATACCAAATAAATTATTATTTAATGCCCACTCACATAAGAATGGCATACCAACCATCATAATTACAGTAAAGATTAATGATAACCCAACTGCAAAAGTTAAGTCAGTTTTTTTAGCTTTACATGCAGCTGCAGTTGCGATAGCAGCAGAAGTCCCACATACTGAAGTTGCACAAGCAATTGTCATAACCATCGGTTTATTAGTCATTTTTAAGATTTTTGTACCAAAAATCCACATAAAGATAATAACTGTAGGAGTTACTAACCAAGCAATCCCTAAACCATATAAACCAAATTTTTTAATATTAGAGAACATTACAGTTGCTCCCATTAAAACTAAACCTGTTTTAATATAGAATTCAGTATTCATAGCTGGTTTTAACCAATTAGGAACACCTACTGTATTAGAAATTAACATACCTGCTAATAAAGCCCAGAATGCATATTCTAAATATTGTTTTAAAATAACTTGACCAGAAATAAATCTAACAACACATACTAATAAGAAGAATCCTAAATATGCAGGAATAAATTTTTTCCAATCTTTTTTCATTAATTTCATACATAAAGTAAATAAAACTAATGTCACTACTAAAGTTAATACAATACCAGGTAAATTTCCTGTTAATGCATTAGCAATAGTATGTTCAGCATCTCCCCATTTCCCAAATGAAGCGAATTTGAAATTAAATGCACCAGTTAAAACACTAATAGCAGAAACAATCATAATGAAGATTGCACACCACATTGTTAACCAGTCTTCTTTGCAGATTAAGTCGCGAATACTGAATCTTTCAGCAACAACAACATCATCTTCAACTTTGTTTAAATTTTTGTTTTCCATTTTTTTCCTCCCGTAAACCTCTTCATATCCCTAAAAGATAATTTTTTTCACACATACTCCCCAGTTCATGTGAAATACATCACAACGCGTGATGTAGGCAAAATTTTACCAAATCTTTACTTTGAAGTCAAGAAATGAATGTGTTTTTTTAATATTTTATTTTTTTTATGATATAAATTTTTCCTAAAGTTAAATTTATATTTAATTTCACTTATTTTTTTATTTATTATATAATAACAGTTGAGGTGAAAATAATGATTAATAATATATATAGCTTAAACAGTTTAATAAGAATAGCATGTGAAATCTTAAAAATAAGATGTCCTAAAATCTATTATATCAAACAGACTTTTGATGACTTTATTATTAAAGATTCTAATTATGAAAATACAAACAAAGAAATCACTGATGTAATAAGACAAATTAAAGAAATAAAATTTGATACACAAGATTATGCTATTTATATCAATATATTTATCTTTCAAAATAAAAAAGATGCTTTTATTAAAGCATTAAAAACAGTAAGAAGTATCTATCAGTTAAGACAGATTGTAAGATTAAAAAAAGAATTTGATTTAGAAGAACAAAACGATCTTGTACAAACATGGAGTTATGCTTATTCTAAAGCGCAAAAACAAGGTTTATCTAAAGACTCTCCTTTAGACATAGATCGATTAGCATTTGCGTATGTATGTACTCAAGTATTATTTCATTTTCCTTTACCTGAATGTGACAACAAAGAATTATTTGACGAAAGATATAATTGCATATATAAGCAATACTCACATATGCTTTTAGAAATAAAAAAAACATTATTAGAAAACTAAAAAGGAGAAATACAATGACTACACATATAATGAAATTAAAACCTTCTCCATTTAATAAAATAAAAGATGGATATAAAACTATAGAACTTCGTCTATATGATGAAAAAAGAAGAATGATTAATATAGGAGATACTATCCAATTTGTACAATTAGAAACAAAAGAAACATTAGATGTTATTGTAGAAGACATATATATCTTTGATACATTCAAAGATTTATATGAAAATTTAGAATTACTTGAATGTGGATATACTCAAGAAACAATCATGAATGCATCATACAAAGATATGGAATTATATTATCCTCTTGAAAAACAGCTTCAATATAAAGTTATAGGAATAAAAATTAAATTAAAATAGGGAGTCAAATGACTCCCTATTTTTAATCTCTCCATAAATCTCTTGAAAATAATAATAAGATTGGGAAAATTTCTAATCTTCCTGCTAACATATCAAAACATAAAACTAATTTAGAAAAATTTGTTAATGAAGAAAAATTTTCTACTGGACCAACTACATTTAAACCTGGTCCAACATTATTTATACATGTTGTGACTGCACTAAATGCAGAAGCATAATCAATTTCCTGCAATGATATAAGTAATAAAGAAATAATAAATACAATTGCATATAAAACTAAATATGTATGTATTTGTGTAATTGTTTTTTCATGAACAACTTCACCTTCAAACTTAACAACTGATACACTATGAGGATGAATTAATTTCTTTAATTCACTTAAAGACTTTTTAATATACATCATAATACGAGAAACTTTAATTCCTCCTCCAGTTGATCCTGCCATAGCTCCAACAAACATTATAGAAATAATGATTGTTTTAGAAAATAATGGCCATTGCTGATAATCAGCGGTAATAAAACCTGTCGTTGTGATAACAGAAACAACAGTAAACGCAGAATATCTGATAGCTTGGAATATTGATTTATAGATAGGGAAAATATTAATACATATTAATATTGTTGCACCTAATATAATTCCTAAATACCATCTTAATTCTTCACTCTTAAATACTGCTGCCACTTTTCCTATAATTATAAAATAAATCAAGTTAAAGTTAATTCCAAATAATGCCATAAACAATGTAATAACTGCTTCAAAATAAGCATTATCATAATAAGCAATATTCTTATTCCAAATTCCAAATCCACCTGTACCAGCAGTAGAAAACGAATTCACTATACAATCAAATAAATCCATTCCACCTATATACAATAAAATAATCTGAACAAGCGTTAATACAGCATACATCACATATAAAATTCTTGCTGTTACTTTAATTTTAGATGTTAATTTCCCTACAATCGGTCCTGGCATTTCAGCCTGTAAAATATGTAATGTATTTCCACTAGATTGTGGTAAAAAAGCAACAACGAATACTAAGATTCCCATACCACCAATCCAATGAGAAAAAGATCTCCAGAACATACTCGAATGACTTAATGATTCTACATCATTTAAAATCGTTGACCCAGTTGTCGTAAATCCAGATACTGTTTCAAAGAATGCATCTATATAAGAAGGTATTTCTTTTGTAATATAGAAAGGAACAGCTCCAAACAAAGATAAAATAATCCAGCATAAAGCAACAATTACAAATCCTTCTTTTGCAAAAATACGTGTATTCTTTGGTTTTGTCTGACTTCCTGCATATCCAAAAAGAATTAAAGCAAAACCAACTAAAACATACACTAATGAAGTAGATTCTTCATAAAACATTCCTGCAATTGCAGGAAGCATCATTAATAATCCTTCCATTAATACCATTCTAGATAAAATATATTTAATCATCTTTGTATTCATATCTATTCTCCTATAATATCACTTAATTTATTAATAGTAGAATTAGAAGAAACAATAATCACATGATCATTTAATTCGATCGTATCATTCCCTTTAGGAACAATCATATGATTATTTCTATAAATACCAGCAATTAATATATTCTTTTTAATTTTCATATCAGATAATTTTATAGAAGTATATCTGAATTTTTCAGTTGCAATAAATTCTAATGCTTCTACCTGATCATTAACAATCTTATATAAAGTTCTAACACTACTATTTTCATCTCCAGATTCTTTCGCTCTTACATAACCAATAATCTGTGAAGCAACAAGATTCTTAGGACAAACAGTATTATCAACACCTATTTTATCTACTAATGAAAACAATGATGTTCTATTTACTTTAGAAATACTTTTCTTTACACCTAATTTTTTTACAGCCATAGATAAAATAATATTTTCTTCATCTAAACCTGTTAAACAAATATAAGCATCAGTTCTTTCAATACCTTCTTCTAATAAAACATCTTCATCACTACCATCTGCTTCTATAATTGTGGCATAAGGAAGACGCTCAGCAAATTCAACACAACGATCATGATTCTTTTCAATAATCTTCACTTTAATTCCTAAAACTGATAATTGTTTTGTTAAATAAAATGCTATACGACTCGCACCAACAATCATAACATTCTTAATCTTTTCTTTATTTACACCTATTTCCATACTAAAAATAGATAAATCCTTATGTGTTCCTGTTACATGAATATGATCATTTTCCTGTAATAAGAAATCCCCGCTAGGAATAAAGACCTCATCCCCTCTAGAAACAGCACAAACTAAGATAGAAGCTTTTGTAATCTTTTTAAACTCTAAAAGTTTTACACCAATAGCCTTATTTCCTTTTTCTAACTTAATTTCTGCTAATTCAAGATTTCTTTTAGAAAAAGTATCTATCTTTAATGCTGAAGGGAACATGACCATACGTCTAATTTCACTCGCAGCTTCCTCTTCAGGATTAACAATCATAGAAAAACCAAACTTTTCTCTTAAGAATTCTCTTTGTTTTATATAATCAGGATTTCTTACTCTTGCAATCAGATGTTTTGAACCCATAGTTTTAGCAGTTAATCCTGCTAGAATATTTAACTCATCTGACTCTGTTACAGAAATCACTATATCTGCATTATGTGCACCAGCTTCTTTTAAGATATTATAGTTTGCTCCATTACCACAAATTCCAATAACATCAAACTGATGAACAGCATTTTCTATTTTTTTCTGATTTGTATCAATCACAACAATATCATGGTTTTCTTTAGATAAATAATCAGTCAATAAATGACCAACCTTACCACAACCAATAATTACGATTTTCATACATAACCTCCAAATATCCCTATAATTTTCTCTTATTATACATCTAATTATTATGATTTACCACTTAAGAATATAATAAAACATCTTCCTTTGTAACTTGTCGAATGCAATAATAAATTGTATAATAAAAAAGAACATATTTTAAACATTAAGAAAGGAAAAAATACGTGTATAAGCATCACAGTATTTAAACAATATAATGAGCAAACAAAACAAAAAATCTATAATCTTTTTATTATTTAGTCTCATATCATTTCTCTATTTAGAAATGATATTTCAAATATTTAACAATAAAACAGCTATAACACTGTATTCATTATTGTTTTCTCTAACAATATCTTTCATTGTTTTTATTGTTTCATCATTATTCAAACCAAAAACAAATTACAGAATTCTATTATCATCTACAATGATAATTACTCTTATCTATATTGTAGAAATAATGTATATACATAGTTTTAAAAAGCCTCTTACTATGACTGATATCGGTGCAGGAAATGTACAGATTATTGCCTACTATAGAGAAATCATTAAAGCATTTATGAATTGCTTACCGACTATTTTATTATTATGTATTCCTGTAATCTTTTTATTCATTCTTAAAAAGACAAAACTTATACCACCTAAAAAATCATTAAAATCATCTGTAGGTTTTATCATACTGACAGTTTTAACTGCAGTAGCAAGTATAAGTTCAATCAATATGAACAAACTAACTAATCCAACATTATATGAAAATTATCATCAATTAAATGATGTTAAATATTCAATTGAACAGTTTGGTTTACTAACAACACTAAGAATTAATACAAGAGATTTATTATTTGGTCATAATAATGATATTGATGTTGATGATATAGTTATTGAAAAAGAAGAGGAAGAAGAAATTAAAATCGATACAAGTCCTAATATTATTGATATTCCTTTTGAAGAACTAAGTACAAAAACAAATAATAAAAATATAAAAAAATTAAATGAGTATTTTGCTTCACTAAAACCAACACAAAAAAATGAATATACAGGTATGTTTAAAGGCTATAATCTTATTCACATCACTGCAGAAGCATTTTCACCTTATTGCATTAGTGAAGAATTAACTCCAACACTATATAAACTAACTCATAGTGGGTTTATATTTAACAACTTCTATGTTTCAGCAACAACTGAAAGTACATGTGGTGGAGAATCTATGAATATGACAGGATTACTATTAAATCCAAAAAGACCTCAAGGAGTCTATACAATCGAACAGGCAGCAAAATCATATATGCCTTTTACTATGGGAAATCAATTTAGCAAGTTAGGAATTCAGCCTTATGCTTATCATAATAACTCTCTAACATACTATAACAGAATTAACACAATTCCTAAGTTAGGATATCATTTTAAAGCCAGTACTCCTGGAAGTATGAGTAAATCAGAAGCTGCAAAAAAAGATTTATTATTTGATTTAAAAACAAAAAGCTGGCCTCAATCAGATTTAGAAATGATTCAGGCAACAACTCAAGACTATATAACTAACCAGCCATTCCATGCTTATTATATGAGTGTAAGTGGTCACTCAAATTATTACTTTAAAGACAATTCAATGTCTAAGAAAAATAAAGAATTAGTTGATCACTTAGAATTAAGTGAACCATGTAAAGGTTATATTGCTGCTCAAATAGAATTTGATAGAGCATTAGAAGAATTAATCAGACAATTAGAAGAAAACAATCAATTAGACAATACAGTCATCTGTTTTACTTCTGATCACTTCCCTTATGGTTTAACTCATAAAGAGTATGAAGAACTTGCAGGTCATAAAATTGAAGAAAACTTTGAAATTCATAAAAATAGTTTAGTACTATGGAATAACAAGATGGATACTGTTGTTATTGATAAACCATGTTCTAGTATTGATATTCTTCCAACACTAAATAATCTATTTGGATTTACATATGATTCAAGATTATTACCCGGGAAAGATATCTTATCTACAGCTAAAGGATTTGTCTATTTCACAGAAAATAACAGTTTTATGACAGATACATATATCTACAACAATAGAACAAGAAAAACATATGATTTATCTGGGAATGAAATACAAGTAGATGAAAAACAATTAGAAAAAGATTCTAAAAACTATAAAATGACTGTATTGATGAACAGACTAATGATAGAAAACAAATATTACAATACAATCAAAGATTATATCAAATAAAGACAGCTAATATATAGCTGTCTTTTTTATTTATTATGGTGCATATTATTTGATAATGATTCTTATTTAATTTATATTTTAACTATAAATTATATAGAAAAGAGGGATCACAATGAAAACATTACTAATTAACTTATTTTTATTATCTTTAATCGTATCTGGATATCAATATTCAAAAGACAAAACAAGCGAAAATAACATCAATAGCAATGATTTTCGTTCAGTCCAAGAAGTCAATGCTATTTCTAAAGATGAAGCTTTAAACATTGCATTAAAAGATACTAAACTAACTAAAGATAAGATTAAAAACTTAAAAATTGAATTTGATGATAGTAAATATGATATTGAATTTAACTCTGACAAAGCTAAATTTGATTATGAAGTTCATGCTTTTAATTCTCAAATAGTCCAAAAAGAAAAAGAAGATTTTAAAGTTACTCCTTCTATTATTTCTAAAGATAAAGCTTTAAGTATCGCATTAAAAGATGCCAAACTAACTAAAGATAAGATTAAAAACTTAAAGGTTGAATTGGATGATAGTAAATATGATATTGAATTTAATTCTAACAAAGCTGAATTTGATTATGAAATTCATGCATTCGATTCTCATATTATTAAAAAAGAAAAAGAAGACTTTAAAGTTACTCCTTCTATTATCTCTAAAGACAAAGCATTAAGTATTGCTTTAAAACATGTTGGTTTAAGCAAAGACAAGATTAGAGATTTAGAAATTGAATTAGATAAAAATATTTATGAGATAGACTTTGATGATAAACAAATCGAATATTCATTTGATATTAATGCAGCGAATGGAAAGATTATTGAATTTGAAAAAGACAGATAAAACAAAAGATGCCCTACTTTTATAAGTAAGGCATCTTTTTATTTATTTTCAGATGATTCAAAATCATCATTGAATCCATCCCATACAGGTTTACCAGTATATTGTTTAGGTTTCTCTTCTCCTCTTAATATTCTTAATGCATTTAATGCAAGAGCTTCCTGTTCATATTCACCTACATAAATCTTTATAGGTGCAATCCATGAACATCTTTCCTTTATATGTTCACACACATCATCAAAACGCATTAATCCACCTGTTAGAACTATTCCATCAATATTCCCTTTTAAAACAGTACTCATAGAACCAATACTTTTACATACCTGATAAATCATTGCTTCCCATACTCTTGTTACTTTAGGATCTTTTCCTACTAATTTATGAATTTCATCAGAATTTGATGTCCCAAAGTAATTTGATAAACCACCAGTAACACTACATAAATTAAGCATTTCTTCTTTACTCTTATCCCATAAGAAATGCACAATATCATTCACTGCCATACTTCCCATTCTAGTAGGTGTAAATGGACCATCTCCACCTCCACCATCATTTCCATCAATCATTCTTCCATGATCATGAGCCGTAACAGTTATACCACCATCAATATGAGCAACAATCAAATTTAAATCTTCATACTTTCTTCCTATTGATTCTGCATATTTTCTAGCAACAACTTTTAAATTTAATGCATGACATACTGCTCTTCTATAAATTCCATCGATTCCAGTTACTCTTGCTAAATCACTATATTCATCTACAACGGTTGGATTACTCATAAACATAACTCCACCATATTGATCCTGAACTTTTTTAGCCATTTGAACACCTAACATAGAAGAGTGATATAATCCACCTTTATTATTTTTTGTATCTTCTATTAATTGTTCACTTACTTCATATGTTCCACTTAAAACAGAATAACTTGGTCCACCTCTAGATGCAATCGCATCTATATCATGTAAATCAAAGTTATTTTCTTTTGCAAATTTTTCTACAACTTCCATCCTAAAATCTAATTGATTATTAATTGTTTTAAATGTCTTTAAAACTGATGAATCATGAAAAACATCTGTCGTATACATATGTTTTTCATTAACAAACAAAGATAACTTTGTTGATGTAGATCCTGGATTAATAACTAAAATCTTATATTCTTTCATAATTCCACCTCATCATAACTAATAAAACCTAATCTTAATGCTTCATTTATAATTTCTTCATCACTCATCATTTCAACTCTTACAACATCTCCCATTGCAATAGGAAAAAAACTTGTTGCACTACCATAATAATCAATCAATTGATTTCTTATATCATCAATATTCATAACTCCATGCCCCTTTATATCCAATAGTCACAGCACTATTTTTTGCACCTTCATTTAAAGATTTTTCTATATCATAATTATTATAATATTCAAATAAAAATCCTGCAATAAAACTATCTCCTGCACCCATTGTATCAATCACTTCACACTCAACAATACCTTGTTCATAAAACTTATATCCATCATAAGCAATACTTCCATACTCTCCTCTTGTACAAACAATCACTTTATGATTCTCTCTATATATTTTTTTCATGTTATTTTTTATATCTTCTATAGTATGAACATCATCACTATAAAATACAAAATCAATATAAGGTAATGCCTTGTCCCATATCTCACTATCCCATTTATCTGCAAAATCAAATGCAATAGGTATATGAATATGTTTTAAATCATTCTCTACTTTAGACCATAATCCACTAACCATCAGATCAAATGTATGTATATATTCAATATCTTCATGATCCAACTTAAATTGG
>JAZLDV010000140.1:0-30111 GCA_045614925.1 Coprobacillaceae bacterium
TTTACAGCAGCGTGGTCCATTAATAATTGCTAATTTGTGAATTGCTTTTGATGTATAGTCCATGTGGCTTCCCCATGTCCCATCACTTGACAAGGGACCAGTATTATCAATAATAGATAAAGCAGCTCCTACTGATGTAACTGCACCACAAACACCCCATAATCCACACATCGCTCCAGGCATCATTTGCCCTCTTTTGACTAATTCATCCAAACTCTCTTTTAGATTAATTTTTTTAGAAGCATTATAATATGCAGTTAATAGACATGCTCCATCTATTATATGATGTTCAGGACCATGAATTCTTACAAAATCCTGACTTGCAATTATATTAAATATTTTTATAGGATTTGTGCTTGTTTGAGTTAAGCACATATCTATTATTTTTTTATATATTTCATTCATAAATATTCTCCTCTATCAGTCAAATTTAATTTTTCTATAATTCTTTGTTATAATTTTTTTAAAAGAACACCATTCACTCTCTCATATTCCCTTTTCTCATTAATTTTCATTTTCTTTTCAATTTCTTCCTCTAAATCAATCCCTAAGATTTCAGATAAACCTAACAGATATATTGCTACATCAGCTAATTCTTCTCCTACATTTCCTTTTTTACGATATGCATCATATGCTTCAGCAACTTCTCCATATATAAGACAAAATTCTTTATTAATGTCAGTCACATTAAATCCATGATTAATCTTATTTTGATAAACTAATTTTTGTTTTTCTTTAAGACTCATATCTTATTCACTCCTCAATTCATATAATTTATAAATCTTTTTTGCAATATTTCCTGCATATAACTTTTTAAATATAATCTTTTCTACACCTTCTAATTCATCAATCAGATTATCAGGTGTTAATAAATAACTTCGAATATATTTAATACCCGTAATATCTAAACTTTCAGGTTCATCTAAGCCATAAACATCTCTCACTCCTACTTCATTAATAGGATTTTTATATTGAGACATCTTCGCTCCAAACACACTATAACAATCCATCAGTACAGATACTTTTTTAAAATGATGATTCAATAAACAAAATAATCCTTTTAACTCATCATTACTCATATACATACTGACACCTTCCATCACAACAATAGCGTGCTCTTTTTTTTCAATCAAATCAATCCAATCACATGTTCTCACATCTGCACCAATCATATGATAAGAATCAGTCTCTTCAAAGTAACATGTTCTTTCTTTGATGACACTATCAAAATCAATATCATACCAAAGATGATCACAAGGCACTCTCATACATCGACTATCTAATCCACATCCAATATGTAAAACAACACTATCATTAGATTTTTGAATCTCTTCTTTTAGCCAGTTATCAAATACACAAGAACGCATAGCCATAAAATAAGCCAGATATTTAGACTTTGATTTTCTTTTTAATTCAAAGCCTTCTTTTTCCCATATATCTTCAGCTTTTTTATCTTTTAAAATAATTCCTTTTTGACTTACATATGCTTTTCCATATAAGGGAATATATAATGTCTTGTTTACATTATTCATATCACACACCATCTTTCTTATTTATTTTATCATAAAGACAAATGTAAAACAAAAATAACATCTATATATTATTTGCATTCCCTATTTTCTATTAAGAATCACAGTCTTTTAAGTGTTTTAATATTAAAATAAATTTATAATATATTAAAGGATAATGCTTAACTCAAAGCATTATCCTTCTTACATTTCTTTTCCTAATATATTTGCAATTTCTTTTAACTGTTTTATTAAAGTTGTATATTTATGAGGTTTTAAAGATTGTGGCCCATCACACAAAGCACATTCAGGATTATTATGAACTTCTATCATTAATCCATCACATCCAGCTGCAACTGCTGCTTTTGCCATCGGTTCTACTAACCACCATTTTCCTCCTGCATGAGAAGGATCTACAATAATAGGAAGATGAGTTAATCTTTTAATAACAGGTATTGATTGAAGATCTAGAGTATTTCTTGTATATGTTTCAAAAGTTCTAATTCCTCTTTCACATAATATAACATTGGCATTTCCGTTCACCATAATATATTCTGCAGACATAATCCATTCTTCATATGTTGCACTTAAACCTCTTTTTAAAAGAATAGGCTTTTTACATCTTCTTCCTACTTCTTTTAATAATTCAAAGTTCTGCATATTTCTTGCTCCAATCTGAACAAGATCAACTTTTTCATTAAATTCATCAATATAGTCTGCACTCATTAATTCTGAAACAATAGGTAATCCTGTAGCTTCTTTTGCTGCTAATAGTAAATCTAACCCTTCACTTCCCATACCTTGAAAAGCATATGGAGATGTTCTTGGTTTAAATGCTCCACCTCTTAGTAAATTAGCACCTGCTGCTTTTGCTTCTAATGCAATTTTTATAACCTGTTCTTTTGATTCTACTGAACATGGTCCTGCAATTAAAGCTAAATGATTTCCTCCAATTTTTACTCCACCAACATCTATAATCGTATCTTCACTATGAAAAACTCTATTGGCTAGTTTATATGGTTCACTTATTGAAATCACATTTTCTACAGCTTCATCTACACTTATAGAATTAGGATCTAAAACTGTCATATCACCAATACAGCCAATCACTGTTTTATTATTAGCAGTAGATAAATATGTCGTTAATCCATAATTCTCTAATTTTTCAATAACTCTATCAATATCAGACTGATGTGTTTTAGATTTCATTACAACAATCATACACAATCCTCCTCATTTATAGTTTTATTGTAAAGACAATCAAATACAAAGTCAAATAAAAAAACTGCTATCTTTATGATAGCAGTTGTATGATTATTTAGGTAAGAATACTAAGAAAATAATAAAGAAGATATCTAAGATCCAAACAATTGGTTGAACTTCTTTTGCTTTTCCAGTTCCTACTTTAGCAATTGTATATGTAATAAATCCAATAGCGATACCATCAGAAATAGAAGCAGCTAATACCATGAAAATAACTGTCATAAATCCACTTGCTGCATATACAATGTTATCCCAATCAATACCTTTTAATTGTTGAGCCATTAAGATACCAACGATAACTAAAGCTGGTGCAGTAACTGCACTTGTTACAGCTGATAATAATGGTGAGAAGAATACAGATAATAAGAATAATACTGCTGTTGTTACTGCAGTTAAACCAGTTCTTCCTCCTACTTCTACACCTGAAGTTGATTCTACGAATGAAGTTACTGTAGAAGTACCCATTGCAGCACCTACTAATGTACCAATAGAATCCGATAATAATGCTTTTTCAACATCTTTTAAATTTCCTTCTTCGTCTACTAAGTTTGTTCTATTTGCTACTGCAACTAATGTTCCAGCAGTATCAAAGAAGTCTACGAATAATAATGAGAAGATTGCAACGAAACATTGTGGATGTTCTAATAATTCACCCATTCCGCCTGCAAATGCTCCTACTAAGCTAAAATCTAAATCTGCTGATACAATTGCAGAAGGTAATGCAGGCATTCCTTCAACACCACATAAACCAGCAATAATTCCTACTACTGCAGTTGCTACTAATCCATAGAATACAGCTGCAGGTACATTTCTTGTTAATAAGAATAATGTAAATAAAATACCAAAAACAGATAATAATACTGTTGGAGAAGTTAAATCACCTAAACCAACATAAGTTGCTGAATTTGCAACAATAATTCCTGCATTTTTTAATCCTAAATAAGCAATAAAGAATCCAATCCCTGCACCAATTGCTAATTTTAATTGAGCTGGAATTGCTGCAATAACCATTTTTCTTACTCCAGTAACAGAGATTACTAAGAAAATAAGACCTGATACAAATACACATGCTAATGCACCTTGATAACTTAATCCCATTCCCATAACGATAGTATAAGTAAATAAAGCATTAACACCCATACCTGCAGATAAAGCAACTGGATAATTTGCTACAACACCCATAATTAATGTTGCAATAGCACTTGAAATAGCTGTTGCTAAGAATACACCATTTGCACTCATACCAGTTTCTGCTAACATAGCTGGGTTAACTGCTAAGATGTATGCCATTGCTAAGAATGTTGTGATACCCGCTAGAATTTCAGTTCTTACTGTTGTTCCATTTTCTTTTAAATGAAATAATTTTTCTAACATTGACATTTCCTCCTCTTATGTTTTCAAAATCATTCCTATTCTACATCTTTTATTGTTTTTAAGCAATCTTTTTTATCTTTTTCATCATAGATAACTTATTACATCTCCCTCTTCTCCAAACGGACACATATAGTTACCTTCATTGTTTAAAAAACTATAAAGTTTTTTTCCTTCTATTACTTCTCTTCCAAATCCCCAGTCATCACCTGGATCAAAATAATCTTTCTCTATTTTCCATATAACTACAAAACCATTATCAGTTTGCTCGAATTCTATAAGTTCATGAACAATTGGTTCTATATCTAAATCATTTGAAACTCCTGGGAAATTTCTTAAATTTCCCCATGGATCAACAATCTGTCTGACAAGATCTAAATCCTCATTGACAAAATATGTCTCACTGCGTGTTCTTTCACTACTCATATAAATTCTATTTCTTATATCTTTATGACATTTCCCTACATAATAACTCATATTTATTCTCCTAACTTTTTAATAATATCTTCTGTTAATTCTTTTGTAAGACCATAAACTGATTGTGTTCTTACAAAACTATCTTTAATTATATTAGAATCAATATATACATCATCTACAACTACAAATTGTTTTACATCATATCTGCTTATATACTCTTCTATGCTTTCTTTTCTATTTAATCGATCACTTGTCTTATCATCAATCCATAATCCATACTGTAAAAATATTTCATTAATATCTTTCCCTATCCAATGAATTGCTTTTTGACTCCAATATCTTCTCCATGAAGTATGTATTACAATTTTTGCTTTTGTCTTTTCAATAATATCTTTTAATAAAATCATTTTAGAAGGTTCTAAAATAACTCCATATCTATTTTCATTTCTCACAAACAAATCTGTATTTAACACACCATCAAAATCTAAAAATAAAACTTTCATACTCCTAATGCCTCTAATAAAGCACAGACATCATTTTGTTTAAAACCATGTTCTAAAATATCATCTTTTCTATGCCCATGATAATCACTTCCACAAGAATACATATATCCATATTCATCAGCTAAACATTTTAACTGCAATCTTTGTTCATGAGTATAAGCACCATAATAAACTTCCATAGTTGCTTTATCTTTTGCATATTTTTTAAATTCTGATAATAAATATCTATTATTTTTATCATTCATACCATAATAATTTAAATGTGCTAAAACTGGTATTCCAGATGCATCAATAATTGCTTCAATTACATCTTTTATATCAGCATATTGTAAAGGATTAACAACATACGCTTTCTTTTTACCAAATCCTCCAATATATTCATCAAATGCCTCTTCTACATCTTTACAATATCCTTTTTTAACCATCTGTTTTGCTATTAGACTTCTTCCAAAATTATCTTTACCATTATTAATCTCAAGTAATTCTTCATATGTTCCTACATACATATCAAATAACTTTAATTTTTCTAAAATCATATTAATATATATACTTCTATCTAACTGATTAACTTCTATAACTCTCTTAAGTTTTTCATTGTTTATATCAATTCCTAATCCAACAATATGAATTTCTCGTGAGACTCCATCACTATCAATAAATCGAGTACTAATTTCTACTCCATTAATAATTTTCATATCTTTATAGGCAAGATATGAAATATCTTCGATATAATTATGATCAGTAACACTAAAAATTCGTATACCTGCTTCATATGCTTTTTTAACTAATTCCTTTCTTAAATAAACACCATCTGAATCTAAACTATGTGAATGAAAATCTACAAATCCTTTATTCATATACATCTCCTCCTTCTAACAACACTATAAAACAACTCAATCGCTACTTCAAACACTACAAGCGTTGCAAAAATCGCTACAAATTTATATAATTAAAAAAAGGAGATGAATATGATGGGAACAATCTACGTATGTATTAATGATATTGTCAATATATGGAATCATCCAGATTTAAATAGAATAAAAAAACCAAAAGATAGAAAAGAATTATGTCGTACTTTACTTCCAGATGCTTTTACTCAAAGCAAAGATTATAACTATATATTTGATAAAGATAATGGTCTAAATGAAAGTGTGTTAAGAATGATGGTCAATGGAAACAGAAAAAGTCGTTCTTCAAATATACACTATATGGGAAATGTCAGATTTTGTGATGATCTGATTGATCTAATGAATCATAATATAAGTGAACGTCAATCACTGTATAATAAAATATTAAAGTTATGTGAAAAAACTGATTTTCATTATGATCATCCATTATTTCATGATATTTTATTAAAACCTGATTATCCTTATGGAAATGGATATAAAGCATATGAACAGCTAGAACTTATTCTTTCTTCAGTTTTAAAAATTAACACACTTCAAGCCTATGCTTTTTGTATTATGATTTTAGTCTTAGCAGGATGGCTACAATGGAGAGTTGAAGAATTGACATGGTTATATGAAAAAGATTGTCTGAATCAGTTTGTTCAAGAAACAAAAGAGTTAGACAATCGTCCTATTATACCTTTTGATGATCCTATGTATATGAATACTTATTATGTTTATATGTATCGAACAACTCGTAATGAATTATTTGATTTAGGAACTCTAGAGTTATGTCATGATTATCTTTATAAAAACAAAGCAATACTAACTTTAAAATATACATCAGGAAGAAATAATACGATGTTAAAAGCAATATATAAGGGACATTTTGAATATTCTAAGATAGATGAATGTTTATATTGTACAATGCATAGAGAAGATGGAAAAATAATGCAGATGGTCTTTTATTATGATCATTTTGTAACAGATATGTATTATAGACAAGGACTAGTTATAAACAAAGCACAAAAGATGCCTACACCAGTTGCTCAAAAGGTGATTCTTACAAAAAATAAAGTCAAAGATGAAGAGCTTCCTTATATAAAAGGATTATTAAATACATCTTCTCAGCTTATTATTATGACTCCTCCTATGCTTACTCTATTTAATGAAGTATTTAAAGACTATGAATGGTTTGATGTATACTATAAAAAAATGCATAATTTTATTTATGACCATATGAAAGAAAGTCATATTTTAAATGTTGATATGATTTATAATTATTTTATTACTCTTATTGATAAAAACACTCTTATACGCATTATTTTAGCTTTAAGAAGTATAGATATATGTGGTTTTGAAGGTGATAATCACTATATGTCTTTTATTCATGATTCTTTTGTACATGAGATATTTAAATAATTGTTTTCGGTTTTTATAAAACCGTTGACAACCATTCTATAAAGCTTTATTATCATGGTGAAAATGAGGTGTAAAAATGAATAAAAGAAAAATTTATGTTTTATTAACAAGACTTCCTAACTTTGGGTCAAAGTTTTTAACTTTAGTGACAGGATACTATTATACTCATGCATCTATTGGCTTAGATGAAGATATGAATACGTTCTATAGTTTTGTATTTAAAGGATTTATTGTTGAAAAGATTACCAGATATGTTAAACCACAAAGAGTACCTTTTCCTTGCCAGGTTTATGAGATTTATGTTTCTGAAGAAAAATATCAAGAAATAAAATTATATATCCAGCAATTTGTCAATTCAAAAAATGAATTAAAATATACAAAATTTGGAGTATTTATGTGTATGATGGGTATTCCTTTCAAAAGAAAACAACATTTCTTTTGTTCACAGTTTGTCGCTGATGTATTAAAAAGATGTGAAGTCAAACGTCTACGTAAACCAACTGTTCTATATTTGCCTCATGACTTAAATAGTCTTTTAAAGGATAATATGTTATTTAAAGGAAACCATGAAAGTTTCTTAAAAAGATTTAATATAAACTAAAAGATAGGCCTAGGCCTATCTTTTTAATTTGATTAAATATTTAGTTGTTCCTTCTTCCAATACTTTTTCATCACTTACTTTAAAACCATGTCTTTGATAAAAAGAAATAGCCTTTGTATTGTCCTGTAATGCCCATAATGATGAAACATCATAATGATTGATTGCATAGTTCAATAAATGACTTCCAATATTTTGATTGTGTAATACAGGTTCTACAAATAGTTTTTTCACTTCTTTATCATTTAAATAAATAAAACCTTTGATACAGCCATCATCATAAACAAATAATTGAGATAAATCTTCTTTTTTATATTTTTCAATATAATGAGTTACCTGTAACTCATTAAAATAATAATAGTCACTTAAAAATATTGGATAAAAATATAATCTATAGTTAAATATTTCTATTTCTGCAATTCTTCCTAAATCATCAACTGTTGCTTTTCTAATATAATTCATTAAATTATCCCTTTCATTATTAATACTATACATAGTATTGTAATAAATATCACAATACCTAAGATAGATAAATAAGATGTTTTATGTTCATTAACAGATGATTGCTCAATTAATTCTTTGCTTCTTAAAAAACTAACAACTCTCTTATATAAGATTAAAGTTAATGAAGCATTTAATACAGCTTTAATAAAGTTAAAAGGAATAATTACAGTTGGAATCATAGATGCCACTACGTCTCTTGGCATTCCTGTATAAATAGGTGTAAAGATATAATTCCATACAGCCATAGTTATAACCATTAAAATAATTCCTGTCATTAAACCTAGTATGGCTCCTTTTTTCGTTTTATTTTGTTTATAAATAAATGCGGCACCACAACAGAATGCACAAGATGCAACAATATTCATAATAATATCAATAATATTACCACCTTTAAACACCACTTCTAACACTGCACAGATAGAACTCATAATAAGTGATGCATGAGGTCCATAGATAAATGCTCCTATAACGATAATAACATCTTTAGGATCATATTTTAAAAATGGTGCTGCAGGGATAATAGGAATACCAAAAGCCAATGCTAAAATAATAGCTAATGCAGATAAAATACCAATCGTTGTCATTTTCTTAATTTTTGAATTATTCATGTTTTCTTCCTCCTCTAAAATAAAAAAACCTATACAAAAAAAGTCTAGGCACAGATCTGTCTTTTCTCATCCGGACTATCACCGTCGGTTCTGGAATTTCACCAGATCAGCTGTAAATACAGGTCATGGACTTTAACCATCGGTAGGGATTTGCACCCTGCCCCAAAGACGATATTCAATTTTGAATATAGAGTGTAAAAACATCTCTGCAAGTTTAATTATATACTGTATTGTATACATTGTAAACTTATATACAAAATAAAAGAAATCTATTTCTAGATTTCTTTTATACGCTTTATGGCGTGTGTATGTTTTATTTTAGAGTAGGAATATATATTTTCATATATAAAGGAATTATGTATTAGTTAGCCTTTGCTAACTGTGTATATAATAATCTATTTCATTATAAAAATCAATATATTTAATAAAAAAATAAAAGAAATCTTTTTCAAGACTTCTTTTACTTTTTACACATATTGTGTAGTGAATAGTTAGTAATTCTTATATTTAATATAAGAAGGGAATTATATGTGGTTATCTCTAACCATCTTTATCATAATATAAGTTTTTCAATTAATCAAAAGATATGCTTTTTTTTGATAAATTATCTATCTAATGTAAATCCTTTTCCCCCTACTTCATCAACTTTTGATACGATGACAAAGGCTAGAGGATCGATATCATGAATTTTTGTTTTAATTTCAGGTAATTTTCTATAAGGGATAATAGACATCACTAATTTTGAAGATTCATTTGTATATCCTTTTTCACTTAAAATAAGTGTTGCTCCTGCATCTAAGTCATTTAAAATTGAATCTTTAATGCATTCATAATAATCACTAATAACAGTCAATTGAATCAGACTTGTTCCCATAGATAATGTTTTATTTAGTACAGCACTTGTAATAAAAGTAATCATAATTCCATAAATGACATTTGTCGTATTAGAAAATGAAAATTGTAAAACAAGAACAGTAATATCAATAACATTTAAAATAATATGTACTGGAAATTTAAATTTTTTATTAATAATTAAAGCCAATATATCAACTCCTCCAGTTGATGCATTGGCTTTTAATACAAGACCAATACCAAGACCAACCAGACACCCTGCTAATATAGCTGCCATAAATGGATCATCTAAATAATGATGAAACATCGGAGTACTTTCAAAAAACTCTAGTATTATCGGAAATATAAATGTAGAGACTAATGTTGTCATAGCAAATTCTTTCCCTAAATAATAGAATCCTACTAAGAATAAAGATATATTAATAACTGCAACAACACTACTTATAGGCAGATTAAAATAATGATTGATGACCAATCCTATTCCACTGACCCCTCCACAAATAATATTATTTTCAAAAAATAATGTACTTAACGCAAAAGCAATTAATACATTTCCTACCACAATCTTCAATAGATAAAATATTTTCTCTTTCATCAAAATCACCTCTTGATAAATGTATCATATTTCGATAAACTAAATTGTAACATATGTTACAATTTATAAAAAAAAGGTGAGATTTATGAAAATAAAAAAAGATTTATTTGAATATTTTTATAAAGCAGGACAGGTCGTCACTTATAGACCTGCTGATATTATCTATATGCAAGATGATCATTCAAACAGTCTGTATCTAGTGATTAAAGGAAGAGTTCGTGTTTATGTTTCAAGTCCTAATGGAGAAGAAATTACATATGATATTTTAGATGAAGGACGTATATTTGGGGATTCTTCATTTTTTCAGAATTCTCCTAGACCTACAACAGTAAGTGCGATTAATGATGTTGAACTAATCAGCTGTACAATTGAAGATTTATATCCCTATTTAAAAGAGTCACATGAACTGACTATTGCTTTACTTACATTAATGTCACAGACATGTGATTATCTTTCTTCTTTATTGAAAAGAGCTTATACATATAATCGTTATGAAAAGATTGCTTCATTTTTATTAGAATTAACACATGTTGATAATCCTAATAAAAATATCATTCATAATACAATTCCTTATTCCCATGAAGAAATATCAACAATAGTAGGACTATCTAGAGTTACTACAACAAAAGTATTAAATGAATTTCAAAAAAAAGGATATATTACAATTCAATACAAAAAAATAACAGTGATAAATAAAAAAGCCTTATCTGATATACTCAGATAAGACTTATTTTTTTAATATATATTTTCTTTTAAATGCTCTTAGCTGTTCCATAAATGAATTATAATCACTTATTAAATACTCTGAATCATTTGCGATACATTCAATAATTGTTTTATTGTTTTCTATAACCCTTTTATATTCACTATATATATCTTCACTATACAATGTTTTTCCATAATTTAATAATTCATTATATAAATCAGGCGTAGAAAAACGCTCATAATCATAACTATGTTTTACATTTAAAATATTGATAATACAACGACTTACAACTTCTCTTTTCATAATTTCACCACTATCTATATATTTTTTTCTTTTGATTTTTCGATACTATTTTTATCATTATCTTATCTGGAACAATAAATGATAATGCCATTGCTACTTTTAATGTACGTGTAGGAATAATAACTGACTGTCTTTTCTTTATTCCTTTTATTGTTTCTTCTACACATTTTTTTGCAGTAATCCCTTTTAAAGAAAACTGAACATTTGCTACAGTATCAAATTCACTTAAAACAGGACCAGGACATAAACATGCTAGATAAATAGAAGATTTTTGCTGTTTTAATTCACATTGTAATGCTTTTGTTAAAGAAACTACATATGATTTACTTGCATAATATGTTGACATATATGGGCCAGCACTCATAAGCCCTGCAATAGATGCAACATTTATGATTGTACCTCCATTATATAAAGACATATGCCCAATCATATATTTAAGCAAAATAGAAAATGCACTGATATTAACATCAATCATATTTATATCATGACTTAAATCATAAGAATCAAATAATCCACAATATCCAAGTCCAGCATTATTAATAAAAAGATCTATTTTATAATCTTTTATTTGTTTTAAAAGATTTAAGCATTGTTCTTTATCAGATAAATCTGCTTGTATAATAATTGCATCGTTTAATAACTTTGCTTTTATTTGTTTTAATCGTTCTTCTCTTCTGGCAATCATAATACATGTATAGCCTAGACTATCTAATTTGTAAACAAATGCTTCTCCTATTCCTGAACTTGCTCCAGTAATTAATGCATATTTCATCTGTTCCACCTCTATGTGATTATATTACAAAACAAAAAACTGTTCAACGAACAGTTTTTAATAATCTTCAAATCCAACAATAAATCCACCCTCTTCAGCATAAAAACTGCAAAGAGCTCCATTTTCTAAAATTTGCATATCACAATCAGGATAATCATTTAAAATTAATTCTTTTAATTTTAAACAGGCATTTTCATTAAATGTATGGCTTACCGCCACTTTTCCACCTTTAAATCCTTTTTTCTTCATTTCTTCATAAATCGTCTTGATTGCTTTCTTTTCACCACGACATTTATTAATCTGTTTAATTTCACCAACGCATGCTTCAGCAATAACACGAATACCTAAAGCATTTACTGCAGCCGCAATAGCAGGATTTACACGACCATTTCTTGCAAGATTTGCAAGAGATTCTAATGAGAATACTGTATGAAGATGACTGTTATAATCTTCAATTCCATCTCTTACTTCTTCAAAAGATAATCCTTGATCTAATAATTCTTTTAATTTATCAACGATTAATTTTAATTGTCCCCCTGCTGATAAACTATCTACAATATGAACCTTTTTCCCTGGATTTTCTTCCATATATTGTTCAACTGCTAATCTTCCTGCATTATAACTTCCTGATAATTTACTTGTGATAGAAACACCAAATACAACATCATGATTATCAAATGCTTCAATCCAATCATTAACATTTGGACAAGATGTCCCTGATCTTCCTTTATATTTTTTCACTTCATCAACCATAACTCTTACATCTAAATTTTCATTATCTACATATTCTTTATCTGTAATAATCTTTAATGGTACACATTGAAAATGACTTCCATCTAATTTAAAAATATTTGCTGATGAATCAGCGACAATTTTATATTCCATTTTGACCCTCCATCGGTTTTATAAAACCCTTTTTAGCGATACCTAAAATATATAAATTATTTTAATAAGTGTCAAGACTTTTAATTCATTTTCACCTCTTGACGAAAATATTATTCATATGTACAATAAAGCCATGGAAGAGAAACAAATAGACAAATTAAAAGAAATATCTGCAAATTTTCATTTACCTAAATACGAAGATATTCCAGATATAGGTTTATACTTAGAACAGACATCTCAATATATAAATGATTTCTTTGCTCCAATACCAGGTATGGAGATTACAAATTCTATGATAAGCAACTATGTGAAGAAAGGATTGGTTGCTCGCTCTGTTAAAAAGAAATATTATAGAAGACAGATAGCCTGCTTAATATTTATTACATTAGCTAAAAGTGTATGTTCAATGGAAAATATCTGCTTATTATTTGATATGCAAATAGCTTCTTATGAAGATAAAATAGCTTATGGATATCTACGTATGGAAGTCAAGAATGTCATGGACTATGTATTTGGTATTAAAGACTCTTTAGATTCTGTAGGTGTAACATCATCTTTAGCTAAAGATCTTTTAAGAACAACTATAGTCGCAGTTGCACATAAAATGTATCTTGACTTATCATTAGATGAAATCAGAAAACTTAACGAAAACAAAGAATAGTTCAGGACATTGTCCTGAACTATTTTTTTAATATATCTACAGTATGTGATGAGGCACCAATCATATCTTGTCTTTCACATGTTGCTATATGATATTGAATAAACATTTCAAATGTTTCTTCATCCATTGCATTTAATAATGGTCTCATATAATCTGATGGTCCATCAGGTGCTATAATTTTTAATCTTGTTAGTGACGCAGCTTCATTTAATTGATTAATATCTTCAATTCTTACATAACTATATAAATCATTTCCATTTTCATTAATATGATATGTTTCATCTAACATTCCTTTTTCTAGACATTCTTTAATATGTCCTTGTACAAAAGCATATGTAATAACACTATAATCATTCATAACGTAAGCAACTAAGATTATTCCTCCAGTTTTCGTTACTCTTTTTGCTTCATTTAATGCTTTTAATTTATCATCAGTTCCATGTAAATGATACATAGGTCCAAAAAGTAAAGTCAGATCAAAAGTTTCATCTTCAAAACGACTTAAATCAGTCGCATTTCCCTGATAAGCTTTTACACTGCTTTTTTTAGCTTTTAATACACCTAAATTAGGTTTACATAATTCAACTGCAGTCACATCATATCCTTCATTTGCTAATGCAACACTATATCTTCCTGTTCCTGCACCTATATCTAAAATCTTAGGATTATCCATAGTTTCTAAATATTCATGGATATATTTCATAGATGTTCTAAACTCTACAATCCCATGTCTTCTTCCTAATCTTTTTTCTTCATTAAATTTATTATAATATTGTTCAAGTTTATATTCATGACTATTATTCATTGTATTTCTCCTTTATTTTCATCAATAATAACATATTCCTATTCATTTCTATACTGTTTATTAAAAAGTGCAAGTTTTTTTATTAAAAAGTACAAATAAATTTTACAATTGTATAAATTATGATAAAATATATATAACAATATTTATAAAAGGAGGCCAATATGATTGAGAAAACTTCTGGTATAAATTTTAAAAAATTTGGAGATGTCTATTATGATTTTATGAATTTAGATGAACATAAATTAACATGCAAACACTTAGATAATACAAATAAAACTGTAAGTTATTTATATCATTGTAATAGTGATGTCTATATAGAGTTATATAGTGGTTTAGCAAGTATTTTAGTAGGTATAACACCTGATGCAGATAAATTAGAATTATATGCAGTGAGTCATAATGTCAAAATAAAAGCAGGTACATATTTTAATGTTATTCCTGTATCAAATGAAATTACATGTTATATGCTTTTAAAAGAAAATTATCAGCTAAATACAATAAATATTGATGCTTATACATATAAACCTATTACACCAAGAATTAATATTAAAGAAATTTTGGGATATTATTATGTTATTAAAGGGCCTCAATATAAGTTTAATGGAGAAAAACATAATTATTATGAATTAACTTATATTGATTATGGTAATATGGAAACTACTATCAATGGTGAGAAATATCAGTTAGAAGCGCATGATCTTATTTTATATGGTCCAGGTCAATTTCATACACAAGAAATTGTAGAATCTAAATCATGTTCTTATCTGACTGTTGTGTTTGATATGTATATTGATAATGATACAACGTTATTAAATAATATATTCCATTGTACAAATGATATGCATTCTATTTTAAAGAAATTTATTAATGAATCATCTAGTCAATTACCTTATTCTAAGACTTTAATGTTATGTCATTTACAGGAAATTATTATTTTATTACTTCAATCTTCTATTAAAATAGAAAAAGAAAAAACACCTATTAAAATAGGAAATAATGCTATTCAGCATTATCAGAATGAATTATTTAATGATATTATCAATTACATGAATGACAAAGTATGTGAACCTCTAACAATAGAAGAAATCTGTCAGAAATTCTCTATTTCAAGATCTTCACTACAATCATTATTTAAATCACATATGAATGATTCTCCAAAAAATCATCTTATCAACATAAAACTACAAAAAAGCAAAGAACTAATCTTAGAAAATAAATTTACTATCAGTGAAATTGCCTTTATGTTAGGCTTCAGTTCTATTCACTATTTCTCTAGATTATTCAAGCAGCATTTTAATATTCCACCTAGTGAATATGCAAAACAGATTTATAGAAATTAAAACCAAGAGTTTACCTCTTGGTTTTAAAATACTTTTATTACTTTAAATTCTTCAAATACAACTAACATATCCTCACTAAACTCATAGCCACTCATTAATCCATCTTCCTTAAAGAATCTTTCATGTGTCTGTTGCCATGACTCTAAATTATCGTCTTCTCCTTCAAGTTTAATGATATCATATGTCATTTCATTATAAGGAATAAGACGTACATTCGTTGTTTCTATAACACATCCTTCACGACCATCAAAATATGTAACAATACTTTTATCTCCTACTTTTGGGATAGGCATATTTTCTTTTTCATATACTAAATAACTGCTTGATGTGGCTGTTTTTTTCCCTTGTAATACAAGCTGTAATAATTCATTGGCTGCTTTTTCATTATTATCAAAATGCCATCTATCTAATCCATTTAAATCCATCTTATTTCCTCCACAAATAAAATAAAAAGCCACAACATGAAGTTATGGCTGATGATATTATTTTTTACATGCATTAACTTTTTGTAAAATTCTTTTTACTTGTTGTTCATTTGGTTTTTTACCCATTTGAATCATCATAGCTCTAATTGTTTTTTCGCTAATTGCTGGACTTTTATCCATTTCTTTTTTCAAATACCATCTAGTTACAAAGAAACCGATAACTACTCCAATTACTAAACCGATAATACTATTAACCATTATTTTCACCTTCCTATAATTTAAAATAAAGAGGGATGATACGTATCATCCCTCTAAGTTATTATTTTACAATTGATTGAACACTGTAACGAGAGACTTGTACAACTACATCTTTAGTTAATTCTACTTCTAATTCGTCACCTTTTACTTTAACGATTCTTCCATAGAATCCACCTGCAAATACAACACGTGCACCAACTTTGATACCTTCTTGTAATGTTTTCATATTTTCACGTTGTTTTTTCATACCTTTAGCTGATAAAATCATAGCGATTAAACCAACAACAGTAATTAAAGCCCCCACTGTTACAGAAGACCATAAAATGACTTCCCAATTCATTTATATTCACTCCATCCTTCTTTTATCTTAGTAAAATCAATATAATTTGATTCCTTTATATATTTTAGCATTAAAACGAAATAAATGCTACATATTTTTTTCTAAGATAATTTCTAGATATTAGTCTCTTGTATATGGATATAAGATTACACCTTTAACAACACGGTTAACTTCTCCAGTTGGACATGGATTATCTGGTGTAATGTTCATTGATAATGATTTTAATACTGCTAATGTTTGAGCGAATTCAATATAAGCTAATCCTAAGAATCCGTTATTCATATCATCAGCGAAATCATAAGTTACTGTGTAATCTACTAATTCAGCAACTTCTGCATCTTCTTTAGCCATAACAGCAACGATTTTATTTCCTTTACGTTGTCCACTCATTTCTTTAATTAAGTCGATTTCATATTGTCTGCTATATGGTAAATCACTTAAGTAAACAACTGTTAAAGTATCATCATTGATGATTGATTTTGGACCATGTCTGAATCCTAATGGAGTATCGAACATAGTAACAACATCACCAGCAGTTAACTCTAACATTTTTAATGCTGATTCTTGAGAGAATCCTTTTAATGAGTTACTTCCTAAGTATACGATACGGTTGAAGTTATATTCTTCAACGATTTTAGCTGCTGTATCAAATTTGTTATCTAAGAAGTTTTGACCTCTTTCGATTACTTTGTTTACTTCTTCAATAGTTTCATCTAAATTATCTAAGTTGAAGCATAATAATGTAGCTAAGTACATATTAGAGAAACTTGAAGTCATAGCGAATGATTGGTCATGAGTTTCATCAGTTAAGTTGATAGCGAAGCATTTATCTGTAGTTTCTGCACGTTTAGATAAAGCTCCATTTTTATTACAAGTTACGAATAAGTGATATACATTATCACATACTGCTTCAGCAACATCAACAGCTCCTACAGATTCTGGAGAGTTTCCTGATCTTCCGAAGTTGATTAATAATGTTGGTTTAGTTCTTGATAAGTAACATTCTGGAGTTGCTACTAAGTCAGTAGTTCCATAAGATTTTACTTTATGATTTAATTTTCCTGATAAATATGGGAATAAAGCATTTCCTACGAATTCGCTTGTTCCTGCACCAGTTAAAATAACATCAAAGTCTTCACAAGTAATAACTTGATCGATGAAAGCTTTTAATTCTTCTTTCATATCTTTGATTTGTTGGCAAGTTTTTGCCCAAGTAGCTGGTTGTTGGTAAATTTCAGTTAATGTAAATGTTGAAGAAGTTTGAGCCATAGTTTCTTCATTAATACCAAAAATTGTTTTCATAATTATCCTCCTAAATTATATTTACATCAATATTATACACCCTTCCTATTTATTTTCAATAAATTAACGAAAACTATAATTGAAATGTTAAAAATGATAAAGAAAATGTTATATTTTATTCCATTATAAAAGTAACAAAAATCATGCTTAGATTCAATAAATACAAAAATATACCTATTTCATTAAAAAATATAAAGACTATTTTTTCAATATAGGTTATAATAGTATAGTGATATAAAAAGGAGGAATTTTATATGATTATTCAAAGTAAAAAAGTTTGGATTGCTGACCAATTTATGGCAGCACAAGTAGAAATCATTGATGGAAAAATCACTAATATTTATCCTTATGGTACTAAAGAAGCTGACAAAGATTATGGTAACAACAAAATTTTACCTGGATTTATTGATATCCATTGTCACGGTGCTTATGGATTTGATACTAATGATGCTAATGAAGAAGGTTTAAGAAACTGGGTAGCTAACATTGTAGATGAAGGTGTTACTGGTTTATTAGCTACTACTATTACTCAAAGTGAAGAAGTTTTAACTAATGCAGTTAAAAACGTAGCTAAAGTTGTAAGAGACGGATATACTGGTGCTCAAATTTTAGGTATTCATTTTGAAGGACCTTATTTAGATATGATTTATAAAGGTGCTCAACCTGAACAACATATCGTTAAACCAACTGTTGAACAATTTAAAAGATACCAAGATGCTGCTGATGGTTTAATTAAAGTTATCACTATGGCAACTGAAACTGATGATGACTTTGCATTAACTCGTTATTGTGCAGAAAATGGTGTTGTTGTAAGTATTGGTCACTCTGGAGCAACTTTTGAAGAAGCTTCTATGGCTTATGCTTATGGTGCAAGATCTATGACTCACGTTTATAATGGTATGACTCCATATAACCATAGAAACAATGGTTTAGTTGGTGCTGCATTCCGTTTAAATGGAATTTATGGTGAAATCATTTGTGATGGTAACCACTCTACTCCTGTTGCTTTACATGAATATTTCAAAGCAAAAGGACCAGATTATGCAGTTATGATTACTGATGCTTTAATGGCTAAAGGTTCTCCTGCTGGATCTAAATTTATCTTTGGTGGAAATGAAATCGAAATTTACGAAGATGGAAGTGCACACTTAACTTCTACAGGTGGATTAGCTGGATCTACATTAAAAATGAATGATGGATTAAGAATTCTTATTGAAGATGCTTTAGTTCCTGTTGCAACTGCTATTAATTCTTGTACTAGAAACCCTGCAAACTGCATCGGTTTAGGAGATGTTAAAGGTTCTATTAGAGTTGGATATGATGCTGACTTAGTTGTTTTAGATAGTGAATATAACGTTTTACAAACTTATGTATTAGGAAACGAAATGATCAATGGCTAGTAAACAAAAACAAAAAATTACTTTATCTGGTAGAAATATCTACCAAGATAAACGTGGTAGAAATGTATGGTATGATTTCTTAACTAAGAAATTCTTATACATTGATGAATCTGATGAAAACAAATTATTTATTTACAAAAATAGATTTGCAATTGTTATTTTTGCTGCTATTTTAGGTTATGAATACATTTATGCTACAACTGTTGGTGTTGCTTCAGCAGCAATTATCGGTTTAATTGTATTCGAAATTTACTATCGTCTAAAAATTTTCTCTAAAATGAAGGAAGCTAAAAACATTACTAAAAAAGATAACATTTCTCATTTAGAAACAATTTTAAACACAAAAGATAAACCAAAGATTTTAATGTTATTAATTTTATATACATTATTAGCTGTATTATTAGTAGTAAATACATTCTTAGAAGATTACTCAACAGCTATCAATTTAATCTGTTATTTAATTGCAGCAGGTAGTTCATATTTTGCTTTAATGCATGCTATCGCTTTAGTTAAATATCCAAAATAACATAAAAATATAATGGCAGAGGAAACCCTCTGCCATTTCTTTTTATATAATTTTAAAATGTTTTAAAGCATTGTATATACCGTCATTATCAATATCATCACTTACATAATCAGCAGCCTCTATTGCTAATTTTGAGCCATTTGCAAGACATACAGATAAACCTACATATTCAAACATACATACATCGTTATCTCCATCTCCAAATGCCATCACATCTTCTTTATCTATGTTGTAATATTCCAATACTTTTTCTATTCCTTTTTCTTTACCACCTAATTTATTAATCACATCAAAAGCATGTTCATGCCATCTTGTCATTTTACAATCAGGTAAAAGTTCTCTTAATCTCTCTTGTTTATTTTCCATTCCAAAAGGTAAAACAAGTAAAACTTCATTATTTACCCCTTCTTCTAATACACCTATTTCAGGTATAGGAGTATTAATAGCATCCTGTGCTTTTTCTACAATTTCATCTATATAATTAATATAAATTCTATCTGCTTCTACAAATTCACATGGAAACGGATCACTTTTCATTTCATTCACAACATTTTCTAAATTGCTTTTAGGAATAGGCATTGTATGGATAACCCCTTCCCCATTATAACAATATTGACCATTTAAAGTGACATATCCATCAAATTCAATATTCCCTACTGGAAGATCAGATAATTCTAATTTATGTCTTCCTGTTGCTAGAAAGATAAGTATCCCTTTTTCCTTTAACATTTCTAAAGCTTTGATTGTCGATACTGGGATAGAAGATGTTTTATGTGAGATTAATGTTCCATCTACATCAAAAAATATCGCTTTAATCATATTATCCTCCTAAAAAAGGTACATATATATGTACCTTTTATGCTTTATTCACTGAACCGCAAACTTCCATTTTTGCTTTAACGAAAGCTTTTACTTCTTCTAATCCAGCTTTATTATATTTTTTAGGATCGAATGCTTCAGGATCTTTAGCTAAATATGCTTTTACACCTTCAGAAAAAGCAATACGTAATTCTGTTGCATAGTTTACTTTACAGATTCCTCTTTGAATTGCTTCTTGAACTGCACTATCAGGTACTCCAGAAGCTCCATGTAATACTAAAGGAATAGAAACAACATTTCTAATTTCACTTAATCTTTCAAAATCTAATTTTGGTTCACCTGAATAAATACCATGAGCAGTTCCAATTGCAACAGCTAATGAATTTACTCCAGTTTTTTCAACAAATTCTTTTGCTTCAAATGGATCAGTATATGGATTTCCACTACCACCATCTAAATCATCTTCTTTTCCTCCAACTTTTCCTAATTCTGCTTCTACAGAAATTCCTGATGGAGCACAAGCATCTGCAACAGCTTTAGATACTTTAATATTATCTTCAAATGATTCATGAGAACCATCGATCATAATAGAAGTATATCCAGTTCTTAATGCTTGCATTGCTAATTCAAAATTTGAACCATGATCTAAATGCATTGCAACAGGTACATTTGTTCTATTTGCAGCTGCAGTTACCATAGCTAAGAAATAATCTAATCCTGCATATTTAACAGTTGATGGAGTTGTTTGCATAATTACAGGTGATTGTAATTCATGTGCAGCTTCAATTACTGCCATAACCATTTCTAAATTTTCAACATTGAAAGCACCAACAGCATAATGTCCAGCTTGTGCTTTTTCTAACATTTCTTTTGTCGTTACTAAAGTCATATGAGTCCCTCTTTTCCTTAAAATCGAGATTATTATATCATAAAAAAAATGTATATTCTACACATACACAAAAAATGCAAACTTTATCACAACTTATGTATGTACGAAAAGTCATTTATTTGATATTATATATAGAGGAAGGAGAGTTAAATAATATGAACTATAACCCATTAAAAGAGATTGTTAAAAAACAAAAAGCTGGTCAAGCTGTTGGTATTTATTCTGCATGTAGTGCAAATGAATACGTATTACAAGCTGTAATTGAAAAAGCAGCTAAAACTGATAGCGTTGCTTTAATTGAAGCAACTGCAAACCAATGTGATCAAAACGGTGGTTACACTGGTATGACACCAAAAGTATTCATGGAATACTGCTTAGAAATCGCTGAAAAAGCTGGTTTAGACAAAACAAGATTATTCTTAGGTGGAGATCACTTAGGGCCTTTAACTTGGACACACTTAAATGAAGAAGAAGCAATGGAAAATGCTAAAGAATTAATCAGACACTATGTTGGTGCTGGTTTCACAAAAATCCATATCGATACTTCTATGAAAGTTGCTGATGATGATCAAGATGCAAGATTAAGTGATGAAATCATTGCAAAAAGAGGTGCTATCTTAGCTAAAGTTGCTAATGATACATATAATGAATTATTAAAAACTAATCCTGATGCAATTCGTCCAGTTTATATCGTAGGTAGTGAAGTACCAATTCCTGGTGGACAACAATCAGGTGCTGAAGAAACTGGTATGCAAATTACTAAAGTTGAAGATTTCAAATCAACTGTAGAAACTTTCCAAAAAGCATTCGCTGCTGAAGGAATTGAAGATTTATGGGATGATGTAATTGCTGTTGTAGTACAACCAGGTGTAGAAGAAAAAGATGCTGGATGTACAGAATACGATAGAAGCAAAGCAGTAGATTTAATGGCTGCTATCAAAGATTATCCTACATTAGTATTTGAAGGACACTCAACAGATTATCAAACTAAACATAAATTAAGAGAATTAGTTGAAGATGGTGTTGGAGTATTAAAAGTTGGTCCTGGATTAACTTTCGCTATGCGTGAAGCTTTATTTGCTTTAGCAAACATCGAAAAAGAAGCATTCCATGGAACTGATGTAGAATTATCTAACTTAATTGAAGTATTAGAAGAAGAAATGTTAAAAGCTCCAGGTAAATGGGATAAATATTATACAGGAACTGAAACTGATCGTTATATTAAACGTAAATATTCATTCTCTGATAGATGCCGTTACTATATGCCTACTGAACCAGTTCAAGCTGCAAAAGATAAATTAATTGCAAACTTAAGAACTTTAGGTGAAGTACCATTAAACTTAATGAGCCAATTCATGCCAGTACAATATACTAAAGTACGTGAAGGTTTATTAGTAAATGATCCAGAAGAATTAATCAAAGACAGAATTGTTTACACAATTGACGAATATTTACACGCCTCTCATCAAGAAGAATTAGTAAAATAAAAAATAAGGAGATATCTTTCGATATCTCCTTTTAAGTTATTATTAAATTCCGTCGTCAGTTTCTTCACGAACTACTCTTACGAATTCATATTTCATAACTTGATCTTTACCTGTGCTTAAAGCCATGTCAGTTAACATATCTAAATCTAATCCAGGAATTTTTCTAGCCATTGAAATTTCAATCATCATTGATAAGTTAGTTCCAGCTACTACGTTTACGTTTCCTCTTGGGAATCCTACTTCTACAGCAGTTTTGAATGGTGAACCACCAGCGATATCAGAGAATACTAAAATTCCTTCGCAATCTTTTAATTCATCCATTGCTTTTGTTAATTCAGCTGCTAAATCTTCAACACTGAATTCTTGTACGAAATCTACATATTTGTAGTTTTCTTGTGGTCCTGCGATTAAGTTTAAAGATGAAGTTAATCCTGAACCAAAGTTACCATGTCCAGTTACAATTAAACCGATCATTGTGTTGTCCTCCCTATTTAATTAATTTGTTAGTTTGCTTAAATCCACATCTGGTTCAAGCTCTTTTAATTTAGGTTCAATTAAAGGATAATAAACTGAAGATGTATGGAAAACTAATTTTGAATTATAATAATATAAATAAGCATTTTGCTTGTCATTTAATAATTCATATTGTTTAGCCATTGCAAAGATAATTGCTCCTAAAGAAAAACCATAGTAATCTTTTGTATCCATGATTTTATCCATTTCTTCAATGTATTCAGTCTTATTATTGAAGAAAACTTCATAACTCCAGTTACAATATCTTTCTAATTTAATATCATTCATTTCTTTAATTGTATCCAAAACCATTTTAGCATATTTTTGTTCATTCTTCACTAGAAAAGTGTGAAAATATAGCTCTAAAAATGATTTTTTGTCTTCTGGTTTATAATTCGCATTTAACATATGAGTTAAAAACTTTTCAAATTCAATCATACGTTTAGTGCGATATAAAACTTTTAATTTATAAAGGTCGCAAACATATTCAGATAAAATCAATTTAATAAATGGCATATTCATTATTGCGTTAATCGCATCTAAATCTCCTGTATCTGATGTTTTAATTAAACTTTTAAGGTAAAAGTTTTTTAATACACCTGCCACTAACATAACACAAGCAGCTATACAAATAATACCGATTGTTATTGGATTCATAATTTTACCTCTTTAATTAAGAAAAAAGAGGATATGTAAACATATCCCCTTATGTTTTGCTTTTAATAATTAATTATTATTCAGCAGATGGTAATTGGTACCATTCAACTAATGGAGTGTATCCTCCTGGGATTGTAGTTCCATCAGCAGTCATAGCGTTTGAGCTTCCAGCCCAGATTCCAAATGCACATCCAACGATACCACATACTAAGATTAATGCGATACATTTTACTGGAGTCCATCCTTTTTTGATTAAGAAGAATAATCCTAAAGTGATGAATAATGGAATCATTTTTGGTAAGATACCATCTAATAATGGTTGAACAGCAGTAGTTCCGATATAGAATCTTACTTCAGTTCCACCGTAGTTAGCAATTAAAGCACCTACTACGAAGATACCTAAGATTGAAGCTGCATGTGTAAATTCTTTTGCGTTAGCAGTTAACATAGTTACAGCTTTAGTTCCTAAGTTATATGACCAGTGCATTAAGATATAACGTACTGCGAATTGTACACCGTTGAAGATTGCTAAGAATAAGAATGCACCAGCGATGCTTCCAGTCATAGCGATGTTAGCTGTGATACCAGCTGTGATTGGTACTAATGTTAACCAGAAGATAGCATCTCCGATACCACCTAAAGGTCCAGCAGCTGAGATACGTACAGAACGGATTGTAGCGATATCAGCTTTGTTTGATTCTAATGATAATACGATACCCATAACGAAAGTTACTAAGAATGGGTGAGTATTGATAAAGTCTAAGTTGTGAGACATAGAAGCTTTTAAGTCTTCTTTGTTAGTATGGATTTTTGTTAACCCTGGTAACATTCCCCATAACCATCCACAAGCTTGCATTCTTTCATAGTTGAAAGAAGCTTGTAAGAAGCATGATAACCATACCATTTTGTTTAAAGTTGCGTTATCTAACTTAGCAGCAGGTGTTAAGTCTTGATAAGAAGTTGGTACATTAAATTCCATCAGAAGCACCTCCCATATTTGATCCAGCGTTAGCTTTGATTTTTGAATTTACATTATAGTCATATAATGCTAATGCTACACCGATGAATGCAACTAACATTAAAGTTGCTCCAGCAGTAGCAGCTAAGTTTTGGAATACTAATGCAGCAGAGAATCCAGCTAATAAGAATCCCCACATATCAGGAGCCATCATAACTTTCATTAAGATAGCGAAACCTACGAATCTCATTGCACCACCAGCTGCACCTAAACCAGCCATAACCCAAGAGAATTCGAAAGAGAATTTTTGTAAAGTTTCACCTAAAGCAGATCCACCATATAAACCAGCAACTGCTAATGCTCCGAATAATGTTCCTAAGATAGCCATTGCTAAGTAGTTTAATTTTGCGATACCAGCAACATCAGCGTTAGCTGCACATTCGTCAGCTTTAGCCATCATACCTGACATGATAGTGAATGTTACTGTTACTGCGTATTGTCCGAATACTGCGAAAGGAATAGCTAAACCTAAAGCAGTTCCAACACCTTCAGATGTTGCTTCTAAACCTAATTGTTTTGCGAATACTGTCGCCATGATACCACCTAAGATGGCATTTGGTGGTTGTGCCCCACCGATTGGCATACTTCCGATTTGTACTAATTGGTATGCACCACCAACTACGATCCCTAATTTTAAGTCACCTAAGATTGCTCCAATTAAAGGACAAGTTACGATTGGTTGGTACAATGATTCCAAGAAGTTGAATTGGTCAATACCCATGATGAAACCAACGATGAATACTAACACGGCTTGGATAATTGTTACTTCCATTTTTTATTTTCTCCTCTCTAATTTTTTTGAAAAATTATTTCCATAATTTTTCGATACTTTCTACTGGTGTATCTGGAACACGTTTAATTTCCAATTCAACACCTAAGTCTTGTAATTTTCTGAATGCTGCTACATCGTCATCGTTCACTGCAACAGAAGTTGCTACTTGGCGTTTTCCTTCAGCCATATGCATGTTACCAATGTTTACTTTTTTAATTGGTACCCCACCTTCAACAAGTCTTAATACGTCTTGAGGTGTTTCGCAAATGATCGCAATGTGTTGGGCAGCTGATGCTTTATGGATAATTTCACATGTCTTTGCAATAGTAAAGAAACGTGTTTGCGCATAAGCAGGAGCAGCCATGTTCATTAGACCTTGGCGGAATTCATCTCCAGCAACTGCATCGTTAGCTACTAATAATAAGTTTGCACCTACTACACCGCACCATTGAGTTGCTACTTGTCCGTGAATTAAACGATTGTCAATTCTTGTCAAACGAATATCAGGCATCTTCAAGTCCTCCCTTCTGTTAAAGTTATAATGTACAGCCTCAACCGCTTTCATTTTGCATTATGAAAGCAAGCCGACCTTAAATTACACATATATTTTACCAATCATTAGATAATTAGTATTTACACTTTTTATTAGTTTTGTTGTACTTTTGAATAAAAAGTGGTCAAATTTATGATAAAATACCATACTTTTTAACACTATTTACACATTTCAACAAATCTTCTCATTTTTCTATATATAACATTGCAATATTTGACGCCACTCTTTAGTTTTCTACATATTTCTTACACCCTATTCTATACTTCATTTTTGCATTAAAATAGTGAATATAAAGATTTGAAACGCTTTCATTGACATAAATTGTTATATTCTCTACTTTCTGATTCATTACTTCAAAGAATATATATTCATCTATATCTATGCCAGATAGTACTACAATATGTTCATCTGATATATCATTTCGATGATTATAATAATACTCAATATACATAAATTTAACTGTTTTGTTCATTTTATGACAAACAAACTCTATTTCATCTCTTTTTCCTAATATCACTTCATCAATAAAAGGTACTTCTCCATAAACTCTTTTGACTTCTTCAATAATATCTTCTTTCGTTTTCAATATCTTATATTTCATAAATGATCCCTCTTTTCATATCATATATTAACATACTATCATATTTATAGAACAATGTGCCATCTAATATTATTGAATCATTATTTCTTAAATGATAAAATAACTATATAAATATGTCCACGTAGCACAGCTGGATAATGCAGCTGCCTCCTAAGCAGCAGATCGGGTGTTCGAATCACCTCGTGGATGCCATAAAAATAAAAAAACCAATCATTACGATTGGTTTTTCTTTTTTTATTGTTTTTCTACGATTTTTCTAGCTACATGAACACCACTTGCAGATGCATGAGATAATGAGTGAGTCACTCCACTTCCATCTCCAATAATATATAATCCTTTATGTTCACTTTCTAAGTTTTCATCTACTTCTACTTCCATATTATAGAATTTAACTTCTACACCATATAATAAAGTATCATCATTTGCTGTTCCTGGTGCAATTTTATCTAATGCATAAATCATTTCAATAATACCATCTAAAATTCTCTTTGGTAAAACTAAGCTTAAGTCACCTGGAGTTGCAGCTAAAGTTGGGCGTACTAACCCTTCTTCAATACGACTATCAGTACTACGACGACCACGTACTAAATCACCGAATCTTTGAACAATAACTCCTCCACCTAACATATTAGATAATCTTGCAATACTTTCACCATACCCATTACTATCTTTAAATGGTTCAGAAAAATGTTTAGATACTAATAATGCAAAGTTTGTATTTTCTGTATGTTTAGAAGGATCATCATAACTATGTCCATTTACAGTTACAATACCATTTGTATTTTCATTAACAACTGCTCCATAAGGATTCATACAGAATGTACGCACGTTGTCTTCAAATTTTTCTGTACGATATACAATTTTACTTTCATATAATTCATCAGTTAAATGTGAGAAAATAACTGCAGGAATTTCTACTCTGACACCTAAATCTACACGATTTGATTTAGTTGATAATTTTAAGTCTTTACTTACTTTTTCCATCCATTTGCTTCCAATTCTTCCTACTGAAACAATACATTGTTCACAGCTATAAGATTCTTTAGCAGTATGGATAATATATGTATCTTCTTTCTTTTCTACTGTTTCAACTGGAGTATCGAAGTAGAAATCAACTTTATCTTTTAAATGATTATATAAATTTTCTAATACAACATAGTTAACATCTGTTCCTAAGTGACGTACAGATGCACTTAATAATTTTAATTTATTTTGAATACAGATTTTATCAAATTTTGACCCAGCTGTAGAATACATTTTAGTTCCTTCTCCACCATAAGCCATATTAATTTCATCAACATAGTTCATTAATTCAATTGCTTTTGCTTTCCCAATATATTCATATAATGTTCCACCAAAATCATTTGTAATATTATATTTACCATCAGAGAATGCTCCTGCTCCTCCAAATCCACTCATAATAGAACAACTTTTACATTTAATACAAGATTTTACTTTATCTCCATCAATAGGACATTTTCTTTTCTCTAAAGCATGTCCTGCTTCAAATACAGCAATTTTCATTCCTTGATTCAATTTTACTAACTCATAAGCAGCAAAAATCCCACCAGGACCTGCACCAATAATAATAACATCGTAATTCATATAGTTTCTCCTTTTATATAATCTTATTTGGTTTTAAGCCCAAACCTTTAATACTATATTACAACACATATCAAGTTTCAACAATAGATTTTAAAAAATTGAAAAAGGAAATATTTACTTGTTATTTTTTATATAACTTTTACACAATTCATACATTGGATCATTATATGCTATCACTTCAAAATATAATGTTTCCTTTGATGTATTATCATATCTATCAGTCACATACAAATCTAAGTGATAATCACCTGGCTGATATATATCTATAAAACCATCTATCTGATATTCTAACTCATCTATATCATTTACATTATCACTTATATCAATATAATCAAAAATATTATATTCATGCCCTTGAGGAATTAATGCCTCTATTTGAGAAATCTTAGGCGCTTCATTATCAGCAACAACAAATTCATAATATTCTTCTCGTTTTCTATTGTTTTCAGTTACAGTCAATCTAATACTAAGAGGACCCGTTTTATCAGGCACAAGCCAATATTCATCCATTTTCATATAAACATTCTTGTCTCTAGAAACAAAAAGATCATAAACATCATATGCTGTCCCTACATTTAATGTTTCTGTTACTCTATAAACAGATTTCTTATCATAACCAACTAAACACACAAAACCTAACATGACAATTAAAACAAAAAATAATTTCTTCATACAATCACACTTTCTATCCTCACAACAATTTATAACACTTAAAAAGAGGAATATTTAATCATACTCTTCAATTATATATTTGTCAATATCATCCAGGGTTTATATAAGACTCGTTTAAACAGACATAAAAAAAGAAGCAGGATTTCCTGCTTCTTTTTATTATCCTAACCAAGCTCCGTTAGAATTGAATTTTTGTACTTTACCATCAATAGTTACAGTTCCTGTTACCATTGCACCTTTAGAGTTGAAATAGTACCAAGTATTGTTGATTTTT
>JAZLDV010000141.1:0-24200 GCA_045614925.1 Coprobacillaceae bacterium
ACAATTACCTAGTGAAGAATGGAAGAAAAAGATACTTAAAGCAGAACATAGCCCTATTAGAACATTATGGTTTGCATTTAAAATGGAAATACCTTATTGGGTAAGCGTACACTTTGTACGTCACGGATATGGAGTTGAACACTTTGTTCAATCTCAAAGAGATGACAGGGCTAATAATGATATTCCAAGAGCAGAAAAACCACAGGGAGAATTGGTTAGCCATATAATGTATGTTAATGCACAGGAACTTATGTTTATAGCAAGACGTAGATTATGTAATCAAGCGTCAAAAGAAACAAGGGAAGTTATGAAAGAAATTGTTAGACAGGTTCTTAAAACCAATCCCGAATTTAAAGATGTTTTAGTTCCAATGTGTGTATATCAAAAGGGTTGCCCCGAATTTTCTGCTTGTAATGAGCCATTAAATATATATTTTAAATAAACTAAAAAAAGGGAAAAGATAAAATACATATCTTTTCCCTTTAATTTTATTCAATATATTTTCCGCTACACCAACCGAATCTATCTTTACTATCAAGGCATAAATACCAAGTTTCTCCGTTATAAGTTTCCTTATTAAGCAACTTAACAACAGTTCCCTTTTCATATATCCCTAAAGATTTATTCTGTGTACCGACACCTGTTCTATAATTTAGATTTGCGGTAGTTTTTCCCATATTGGTAAATACATATTTAGCACTAACCCATTTATCCATTGTCTTGCTAATCATATACCAATCGTGAACATATCCATATATATTCACTTTATCGTTCAAATATAATTTGCCGACAATTTGAGCGTTGGATAACGGCTGATTTCTTATATTAAGATAATCTGATACCTTTACTATATTATTAATACCCTTTATTTCTTTCTTGTTTGCCCCATTTTCGGGTTTTTGTGTATTAATAGATAAATTGTATATCCAATTCACATCAATCGGTTTTTGACCCCAAATAAATTGTTCTGAGCCATATTGCCAAATATCGTACTTAGGTATGTCGGGTTTTTGAGTTGAATATCTTGCACACCAAATATTAAAATATTTTAGTTTATCAAATTCAACCATTGATTTAAACCAACTGTTACTTGCATATACTCCTGCAACATATCCAAGTTCTTGAATCCTATTACAGAACGCTAACAAGTTGTTTGTACGTTGTTGTTTAGATATATTATCAGCACGACCATTCTTATTGGGTGTTGCTTCTGAATCAATATAAATAGGTAATGTAATATTATAAGATTTAATCTTATCAATAATCCAATTAGCCTGTTCTATTGCTTCTAATTCATTAATTGATTGGTCATAAAAGTATATTCCAATATTCATATTATTAGCAACACAATTATCTATATGTTTCTTAAATCCTGTATCTTCTGTAATAACACCACTTTGACCACCACGATAACCACACCTAATTACAACATATTTAACCTCATTAGCCATTTTCTTATAATCAGTTACTATATTATACTGTGATAAATCTATGGCTTTAATTTCGGTCTGTGTGGCTTTTTGAGATATATCCGCTAAAGTACCATTACTTAGTATCATTACAGTATGTTCTCCAACTGAAACAAGAATATCACCACGTTTTAAATACTTATCGCTCGTTAAATATTTCTCGTCTGTAAGCAAATCAAAATATCCTGTATTCATAAATACAGTTTTCATTGTGCTTGTGGTAGCCGCATTTCCACTAGGATAAGGAATAGGAACTCCCGCACATTCTGCACACACGCACATAAATGAACTACAATCACATTCGCAATCTGTTTTAATTAATGCAAGATTCATTCCACATAATTTTGCTTGTGAACGTAAAGTATTGCGTTGATTTTGGTCATATCCGATGACAGGGTTATTACAACCATCTTCACAAGATTTAGCCATTTTTTCTGCTATATTAGAGTCTTTTGCACGTAATACAAAATTCCAACCTTTTTGATAATAATTCCTAATAACTACTTCCTTACCTGTTTGGTCACCTGCTTTACCGCCTTTTGAACGTCCATTCTCATCTATAGATGCGTGTCCGATTAAACTCATTTTAATTTTACCTCCTTTGTAGATAGATAAAATATATATTCTATCTATTCCATTTGGTTTTACCTAAAATAAAAAGCCACCCTATTTCTAAGGTGGCTTTAATATCTTTTAATTTATCCCACAAAATTCTTAATTGCTTCATTCTTTTCAAGTTGTTCTCTAAGGAACTCTAATGCAAGGTCAACCCATTGGCTAAATACTGAAAATGGAACAATTTTAGAGAAAACAGGAAATCTTTCAATAAACATATCGTAAACCTGTCTAAGTTTAAGTTGTCCTGTTCCACTACCAAGTTCTTTTTCAGCATAACTTACTGCAAACTCTAACCAACGCTTTACCCTAGTCTTGTTCGTTATCGTGTAATAAATAGCAAACGCCAAGACCAAGACCATTATAATCACGTACCAATTTTCTGAAAGAAATGCTAATATTTCATTCATAATCAATATCTCCTTTTAATTTATGTCTTAATAACTTTCTATTATGCCTTTTCCACCAAGACCAACCTTGGGGATGATTTTTAGCACCACAAGTCCAACGTTTTATAAAGTTGTCTTGAAATATTTCTTTTTTAATTGTTCTTCTCATTAACAAGTTACCTGCGTTGTACCTAATGTACAATGACAAATACCACTACCGCCATTAACAGGATGATTACCACAATTTCTACAAGCAGGTGGAATACCCATTAAATCGTAAAAATTAACACCTGTAGGATTTGATATTTTTGAAATACTTTCTCTACAAGCCTTACTTTCTTCGGGTGTCATATCTCTCATTTCACCAAATAAACTATTTGTTAGTTCTTTAAGTTGTTTATTCATTCTATAATACCTTTTATATCTTTTAGGAATTAACATAAATATTAAGCGGTTTTTTAACCTTGCACCGCAAACAAGGCATTAAGAAATTTCTTAAAGAAGCATACAAGTGAGTGATATTCTACATTTTAACGTTCCCGTCACTCACGGAGAACAAACATAATGTCGTACCCTGTCCTTCTCCTTGTCTACGACTCGTTCCCACCTGCATTTATTTGGAATACTTATGGTTGCCTTACCACTTCTCGCCAACAGGAATCCCCTATAATTTGTGGTTCTATCTAAAGTTTAACCGATATGTCTTACTTAATGATATTATCTCGTCTGCTTTCGCTCAACGCTTCACATATCCGTTTATTGAAAGTCAACACCACCGCTATCCTTTCGTTAAGTACAGAATTGATATAGATACCGCTTCTGCTGAAAGACTCTAACGACTTTCGTTCATTTATTAATGCCCTTAAAGGCACAGTATATATCACACCCAAAATCATTAACTGACCATATAGGGCAATTAACTACAACCTTAATGTATGATAGGTTCAATTAGAAAACCCAAACTAACATCATTATAATGCCGTTTAGTAAAAGAATATTCTTTTTCTAACCATTTATAACTGCCCGTTAAGGGCTAAGTTTTAAAAACTAGGGTCGGGTATGGTAGCCCAACCCTTACAAAAACTAATGAGTTTTTTATCATAATGCGGATAGGGATTTGCACCCTATATGAACGCCTTATATCCCGTATTCATCCATTCCGACAATGATACGTCTATCCTTGCCGTGTGTCTACATATTCCACCACCGCATACATATATTATATCACATAAATATTAAATTGTCAACCCACTCCGTTACTTTCTTCGGAGATTTTTTCTTTGTCTTTAAGTTTAAATATCTTAATTAGACCGCAAGTTACAATTTCACCACCAAAAAATCCAAAGAAACAAGTGGTTAAAGTATCTAATATTACACCATAATATATTGCTAATAATTGTGAAACTATAGTATATACTACAAGTGACAATATTGAAAATGTAACATATACATCTAATGCTTTAACATTTTTAAACTTAGATTTAATCTTCTGTATTATCATAATCGTTATCTATCACAAGATATACGTCATCTTGCAGGTCTATGATTTCTGCATCATCATAACCCGTAACGTCACCTAACCTAACTATTTCCATAATAAACCTCAATTAAAAGGCGGGATATTTCACCCGCCTATATTTATTATTCTTCTGTTTCTGCTACAGGTTCGTTAGGGAAAGCCGTTCCATCTTCTGCAAAGTAATATCCATCTTCAATTACTTTAACTTCTGTCTTTGAACGCCAAGTTCTAGGTACATCTTGAATAGCCCAAACTTTGTTTGTATTAACGTTTATATCCCTCTCTTCGAGGTGTCGTGCGTACTTATTTACCAAGTTAATTACCTCACTTTCATATAATAGTGCGGTTCACAGTTTAATATGAACCGCACTTTAAATTAACTTACTCTTCGTTATTCTTTTCTTCTAATGCTTCAACTCTTTGTTCTAAATCGTCAATCATCTCAGCCAAATCATCTATTGCAAGAGAATTAGTGTCAGCCATTTCTGCTAAATCATCAATAGCCATAGAGTTAACATCTGATAATTCTGCAATATCACAAATAGCAGTATCATTTTCCGACACACCTTGAGTATTAGAATCTACTTGTGGTATTTTGCCGTAAGCATCATCTGTTCTCTCTGTAAGTGGAACTTGATTCTTAGACATTTGGAATAAAGAGTTTTGTAAATTTCTTATTTGGATTTCAAACATATCCATTCTTTCTTCTAAAGTCATAACAAACCTCCTTAATCTTCATACCACATAGCAGATAAATTACTTGTTCTACCAACAATACTTTCTATCATTGCGTATTTATTACTTGTGGATATTGATACACTGTACAGTTTTAATGAAGCAGTATTTATAGCAGAATAAACACTAGTTGTAAGGTCAGTAGTCTTTATATACTTACTTGGTGAAGTAATAAAAGTTCCGTATTGACTATCTGCTATCGTAACTCCAGTATCAATAATTTTAGCAGTTTTACCAATAGGAATCGGATTATTTGTTCCAAATCCACTCCATTGACTACCTCCCGACCTTAATGGAATATACTGAGTAGAAGGAGTAGAATTAACTCTCGTATACGCACTTCCACTTCCTCCAACTCTTGTCCACGAGGAATCACAAATTTCTGCATCGCTCATATATCCCCACCAATAAAACGTGTTATCGGGCATAACTAATACATCTATTGTATTGTTTGTAATAGTAATTGATTTAAAATAATCAACACTTAAATCACTAGGATTTTTAGCCACACTTGATGTAAATGTATATGTTCCATTAGGTAAACTACTCTTTGCTATCGTTCCATAACCATTAGGGTCTGTTTGACAAGTAAGAGATATACCATCACCTGTAATAGCAATTAAATCATTTGCGGCTGAGTAAACGTGATATACAGTTTCATCTACATCTTCTCTTGAATAGTATTGAAGTGTAAATACCCCAATATTTCCATAAGTTGCACTACCATCTTTTGTCCAAGCGTCATCAACAGATAACAACCTATAGTATCGGTAAGAACCCGTATTAGTTAAATGATGTAAACAAATAGAACTATTAATACTTCTATCATTTGGATTTACTTTTTCTACCAAATCCTGTATATCACTAACAAAATTATCATTAGAGCCTTGGATTTTATAAGTTTTTAATGGAGCGTAGTAAGAACCACTAATTTCAATAGTACCCGACATAATGGCTATCATATCGGCTTTTACGGCAACACCAAAATCATATTTTAACCATTGTCCTGCTGAACCTTTTGCATCATTTGCCGTTTGCCAATGTGATGTATTCCAATCTACAAACTTTTTATGGTCATCATTAAAGGCATTATATGCCGCATAACTAGAACTATAAACATTACTTGCACTAGCCTCACCGCTTGGTGTTGTATTACTCGTCATTTTGGGAACTAAACCATTTAATATATAGTTAGTATATTCTGAATTAACTATCGCATTACCCCAATCACTATCAGCAAGTAAAGTATTAGACGCATAGTTCTTTTCGCCAATATAACGCATAGCATTGTCATTGTTGGTAATACCATATTCATATACTTGTACAAAACATAATCCTATACCTATACTACTAGAGCCACCCGAATATGAAGTAATTATTAATCTAAAATATTTATATGCTACATCATTGTCAAATGATAAATCAACAGTATAATAACTTGACGATGTCGCTCTGTAAGGCAGAGTTATTTCTTGAAGGTCGTTTATATCACTATTAAATCCATCATTTGACCCCTGCAATTTAAGCACTCCATCAACAGAACTATTTGAGTTAATGTATCCTAAAGAAATTCTTTTTATAATATGGGCGGTAGGAAATTCATATTGTAAATAATTTCCTACTGTATAAGCATACCAATAGTGTTGCCCCGTTGAAAAGTTAGGTACTTGTCCATCAAATGCCATATAAGGCTCTCTATTACTATGTTTATAATTCGTGGTAACTTCTCCACTAGGAGCAGTATTTGAAGTCATAATAGGAACAAGTCCACCATTATACCCTATCCACGTTTTCGACCTTACCATATAATTACAAGCATTTTCATTTGAAATAAGTTTTTGTAAGGTTTCTTGGTCTGCAAGAACTTCTTCAAGTGTTGTATAACTCTTATCTTTGATTTTAGCACATAAAAGCCAAGTTTGAATGTCATCAGTAGGTAATGCGGTAGCACCATTGGGAGCAGATGATAAATCTGCTTCATATACAGTATCCAAATCAGTTATTTCTACTGTAGTATCATAAGTATCAATACCATCACTACCTGTAAATGTCCACGTACCCGTATTAGATAAATAGAATACCATATTAGGTGTAGCGGTTTTTGTAATAGTTGTTGTACCATCCGTACAAGTAACATTACCCGTAAGTGGTGGCATTTCAACTGTTAAATTAACTCTCGCATAAGGCACAGTAACATTATAAGTTTGGTCTAATACTGTACCCGTAGTTACTGTTTGAGTTTTAATTGCCCCGTCAACATTTGTAGTAATTGTATAAGTTGTATTCTTACCGTGAACTACAAACTTATATGATGTATCGGGTGGATTAAGTGAAGGTGCAGAATATGTTTCTCCACCACCCGAAATCTGACAAGATGCACCAACACCACTAGGATATGTTACTACAACATTACAATGGAAGTGAGAATCATCTATTGTATATATCATACAATCAGTAACATTAATAGATTGTGTTGTTGTTTCACCATCTAATAATGAATAAACAGTATAAACACCATAATCGGGAACTTCACAAACCCAATGGTCTGTGCCAACTTGAGAAGTAGGAATTAGTGTTCCACCTTCATCTTCAACGGTTACAACTGAACCTGTTTCAGAATAAATATATAATTCGGGCAATACACCTGTTACAGTATTACCACCCACTATAGTTCTTGTAGAACCTTCGTCCATATATATTTTATTGTCTACGCCTTGGTCGGTTTCAACTAAAAACTGACCATCAACTATAGGAGTAGTCTGTATTTGCGCTCTTGTACCCCTAATAGGTGCAAAACTAGCCATATATATAACTCCTTTCTATCTTTAGAATGGGTAAAATGGATAATATTTCATCATTGTAATATTTTGAGTTCCATTTACCCCTAACGTTGTACTTATCTTTTTTATAATATATTTTTGTAATTCTTCTTTTCCTTGTTTGTTTGGTAATGTAATACTTATCAACCAATTTACATCTAACCAATAAACAGGAACACACGTTAACTCAATTTGGTCTTGTAGTCTACATCTTGTATAAAGTTCATAATTAGCCCTTTGTTGTGCAAGTGAATTAAAATCTTCTAAACTCTCAATTTGCCCTGTGTATGGATTTCTAATAGGGAATATATTATCATATTCACCACCACTCAATACAATTCTAATTCTGTTTTCAAAATTATCACCAACATAGAATGGACTATCGGGGTTATTATCATAAGCCACACCGTAAGGAGTATAATAGGTTTCTGTACTTCCCGATGGTTGATAACCCGTATCTTGAGTTTTACCAAAAACTTCAATATAATTCTTTACACTTTCAAAGTCTGTACTTTTCTTATAACTGATTAATACTTTTTTCCAAATATCATCATCAACTCTAATTTGTTCATCATCTCCACTAGGGATTGCATTAAACCAAAATACACCTTCTTGGTCAAAATATGTTTGATAATTAGAGTTAATATCTCTTAATTGAGATAAAATGTTATAAGCAGTTGAACCTAAACCAAAAGACATTTCATATGGTGTTAATATAGTAGGCGAAGGTTGGTCTATACTATATTTAGGAAAACCACATTCTTCATTTATTAATGCGGTCATCGCTTGTTTAATTCCACTATAAACAGGTATTTGATAAGTAATACCTTCCAAGTATCCGTTTCTCATACCTGTTATTTTTGCCATTAAGTCAATACCATTAATTGTAATAGTATTATTAGTAGCATCATAAACTTGACTAGGGTTATTAACAAGATATAATCCTAAATTACTATAAACTACTTCGTTATTATTTTTAACATCTTCAATCCCAACAAATACTTGGACATATTTATCCATCCATAATTTGCCACCATATTCAATATTAAAACTATTATCTGTTGGTACAAGAGAAATACTACAAGTACGTCTAATGTCGCTAGTGGCATCAATGTTATAAGTAGAACCTTCTAACACGACACCACTAATTTCACTAACGACTTGTAAATCAAAATTAAGTACGTTTATTTTAGTGTGAATTATTCGACCATTTTGTTTTGCAACATTATATTCGCTTTGTGTTATATCCATATTATCACGCTCCTATTCTGTTGCAGAGAAATTGTCAATTAATCCTAATTCTGCCATACTCTCATAATCATTATATTTTGCTTGTTCAACCCAATCAAATGAAATTGTAGCAATACCATTACCCCAATTACTATCATAAGATATTTGAGGACTATTAATAACTTTAACTATAAATATATTTCCGTTATAATCTACAATACATTTAGCCTTTCCGTCTGTTAAGAACGCCAAAATGTCATTTGTTTCTTGAACAATACTAGGTCTGCTAAGACGCTTATCAATTTCAAACTGATAACCCAAAACTTTAAACTGTAAACTACCACTACGATAATTTCCATTAGCATTTTGAATTACAATAGGATATTGTGCGCCTATAGGCATTAACACACCATTCTGAATATTTTGATTATGATTGCTATAAATAACCGCATAATTTAAAGCAAATCTTTTATCTTTTTCAGAAATAAATACCTTCCCCCATTGTGGTGTTACTTCAACAGTATAATATTCACTTTCTGCACCTTCTATATATGTTACAAGAGCATAAGTTTGTTTAATGCCCGTAGGAATAAAACTATCATTATACTCAATATAATAAGGCACATTAGGTTCAGTAATATATATTTCTTGTAAATCAATCCAAGTAAAGGCTTCTGATTCTTTACGCTTTAATACTGCTTTATCATAATGAGGGATATTTGTATCAATATTTCCCTTAAAACTTAAACTAATTATGGTAGTACCATCATAACTCGGTATATCTGTAGTATAAGGAAGTGTTACATCTGTTGTAATATCGAGTTCATCAAAAATACCATTACCAAATTTTAATGTAAACAAATTATCTGCTAATGCGTAATAAACGGGAGAACTTGGTGTAAATGAACCACGAGATTCTCCTGCATAAGCAATATCAGATGTTACATTATATTTCAATGTATTGGCAGATGTATTATTCCATTCTATTACAGTTGCCAAAGTATCTAATATTTCAGTTTGTACTGTCCACGTACTTCCCGAAACACACAACCATAAAAATACTTTAGTATTACCATTACATATAGCACCTAAATCGTGGTCAATTTTTGTTCCACTATTAGTTCTAATAGATAAATAATCTGTAGTAGAACTTTTTTGAAAACTAATTGTTAATGATTCTATTCCATTATCACCATCTGTTAATTCAATAACTTTAAATGGTTGTCTTGCAGGATAAAACCATACTCTTAATAAGAAATCACTTGGAATAATTAAACCTTCATTAAATCTAACCCAAGACGAATATCTTTCATTATCAATATCTCCAACCGTACTAATTAAATCAATTTGTTCACGATTAATATAAGTTGCAGGGTCGGGATTTGATATGCCAATTAAATTGGTAAGCATACTTGATTTAAGATTAACATAACCATTACAAGAATCTATTGTAGCATTTAAGACACCTGTAGATGTTATTGTACCATAATCGGTACGAAAGTTCGCCTTGCTAGTAACAACTGTTCCATTAACTGTAACTGCGGTTGCGCTAATAGTATATCGTGCATTATTATTCATACCACTTATAAAGTAGTTAAATGTTAATGGAGGTGATGTAGAATTATAAATTTTTCCACTACTTTCAACTAACACATTTTGTTCGTTAAATAATTGAATAATAGCATATTCTATTCTTTCACCTTGCGCTTGTCGATATATCGCAGTTACATTATAACTATGCGTAGTTATAGTTTGATTATTCCTTATATTTAGCGTTATAGTAGGGGTAGTATAACAATAAAACGGTTGATAACTTGACCATTCACTATAATTGTTTAATACATCATACGTTCTTACTGCAACCTTATAATATACACCATTATTTAATATATAGGGTGGTATGGTATGAGATAAATTATAAGTCGTAGTTTTATTTTGATAAACTATAGTTTCAGATTGTTCTGAATCATTTACTGCAATTTTAATCTCATTAGCGGTTACTTGGTCACCACCACTTGCAGAAAACGTTATGTATGAACCAACATTAGCGTCAAATGCAACTATTTCATTGATAATTGGCTTAACTAACGCCATATTCTACCTCCTTTCTTTATTAATGAAATATATTTAATTTTCATCATTTTCTTCTTGTTGTTCTTCTTTTACCTCTTCGGGTATAGTCATTTTTTCTGCATTAAGAGTATTAATGTAACTTCTTTCTGTTTCATTATAAATATCTTTTAACACAAAAAACACCACTCCGACAGGTAATTGTGAAGAATTTATATCTTTTATTAAGTTGCGATGCAACTCTTGCATCATTGTATTTAATCCCATATTTATCTCCATTTATTATGAGGGAGTATAACTTCCCCAAGGTAAACTTACAGTACCATAAGGTGTACTAATTTGTAATTTTGAACTATCCGCAAAAAAGCGTGTATTATATAATACATTTTGATTTTTGGCAAGAAATCTTAAACCACCTTCACCTATAGTTCCATCTGTGTCACCTATATCAAAATTTATACTACTAGGTTTAATCCAAATATAAGTGCCACTTGTAGGGTCGCGAAAATTACCATTACTATCCCAACCATATGTATCAGATACAATTACACCACCATTGGGGTGTCCTTCTGTATCAACTGCAAATCTTGCATTATTACCATCCATCATAAGAGATACACGGTAGCCCGAACTACCTATTTCTACAAATTCACTTATTCTAAATGCAGTACCTTTAATAAAACTTATGGCACTATTGTCACCCGTAAATTTTAATTGGTCGGGGAATATTTGAAAACTTGATAAATGTCCATAAGAACCATCCGATAATTGGTCACCCGATAAAAATATAGGAGAACTTGGGTATAAAGGCTCATCATCACCTGTGCCACCAAGTCTTATACTACCTGCTTCAATATGTGCAGGTGTAGTATCAAGTTTACCTAATATAAATTGATTAGAATACTGTGCATTAGGTGCAATTAAAAATACTACACTACCCGAAGGTAATGGGATATTTCCTACTGATAATACATTATCATAAACAATTCCACTTGTGTTACTTGTAGCGTTACATCTTACTTTATGATAATATTTTTTATCAGAGCCTCTTGTATAACTAAGCACAACACCAATCTGTGTTTTAACAAAGTCTAACACACTTAGTCGTGCTTCGACATAAGCCTCTGTCGCATCTATGACAGAATTTTTTATAATACTAACTTCATTTTGTGTCATAATATATATACTCCTTAAATAGTCACATCTTGCATATTATCGCCATAAAATCCACTTAAAGTGCAATTTGTGGCTACTTAAAATATATTTTATGTATGTACCAAGGGAGATATATATTTCAATATCTCCCTCTTTTATATTAACGATGCTTATATGCACGTTGTAATGCTTCTGCTTTAAGATTAAGTAGCCCGTTAACAAACGTTTCGGGGTCTTTAATGTTAGAGCCTTGTACCGTTACGCCATTTATTACTAGACTATCATTATTAATATTATTATTGAGAGTACCATTTCCACTACCAAATCCACTTGCACCAAATTGGCTTACTTGATTAAGCATACCTGCTAGTGCTTTAGAACTATCGGCATTAACTACTCCTGTGCCCTTTCCTAAGTTCATAAGTTCTCCGTTATTAATCTTTGAACCTATAACTATTTCTTTATTAGGATTTTCACCTACTACGGCTATTTCGTCATCCTTAATTGAACTAATACCATTTGCGTGAGTATAAATACGTCCACTACTTCCACCAAGTTGTTTAGCAACATCAGTAGGAACATATGCTACATTAGTTTTGCTAACTTGACCATTATTAGAAGTATATCCTTCATTTAATTTAAACCCACGACTATCATATTGAGCAGTAGATGATTTATTAGAATTTTTAGTGTTTGACGAACTACTTGGTAATCCACCACCACTCTTTAAATTAGCACTATTAGATACGCTTGTATTACCTGTGTCTAATTGTTTCTGTAATTTATTATACTCATTAACAAATGCGGCTAAGTTATCAAGCCTTGTCATCCAATTCTTGTTTTCAAAGTCGATATGTGTTAATTGTTGTGCTAATAATCTATTCTGCTCTTCCTCATAAGCATTGACCATATCCTCAAACTGTTGTTTATAGTTTTCGTATATTTCAATCTCTGCTTCATATTGTTCTTGCAGTTTTTCTTTATGTTCATTAAGGGCTTCAATCTCTGCTTCATATACTTCTTGAACTTTATCTTTATAATCATTAAGAGCATCTAATCTTTGCTCATAATTATCCATTTCGGCATCTCTAAGAGCCTCTAATCTTTCAAGTTCATCTTCATATGCCTTTTGAGATAAATATTCATCAAGTTCCTTTTGAGCCTCGGCAACTGCGGTTTGGTCTACGTCATATACAAAACCTTGACCTTCTTTATATATTTTAACTCTTGTGTTTCTTGCTTTTTCAAGAGCGTCAAGTTTTTCTTGTAATTCTAACGCATCTTTAGCCGCATCGTTTTGTTTCTTTAAAGCATCAATTTGGTCATCCCAATATTTCTTACGTGCGTCTTTTTCTTTTTCAAGAGCGTTTATCTCTTTTTCAATAGCATCTAACGCATTATCTTTTTCTTTTTCCTTGGCTTTTATTTTGGCTTCTTCTGCTTTAAGTGCTTCTTTTTCGGCTTTCTTTATTTTATCAATTTCTTTATCATATTGTTTTGAAATCCACTTAATTACTGTTTCATATTTTTTCTTTGTTTCTTCTAATTCTTTGTTTAATTCTTTTGTTGCATCTTTTGCTTCTTTAGCCGCACCTGCCGCCTTTTTACCTGCCTTAGATGAAGCATTTCCTGCTCTTGTAACGTTAACAGACCAATTAGATATTTCTTCTACAATACCTTTATATCTGTTTAATATTTCTCTTTCTTGATTTGACCTTGTTTTACCATCAAATCCTGCACGTTGCATAGAGGCAGTAAACACATCGATACCTGCGGCTGCTTTAGACGCTTTATCTCCTGCTCTTTTAAATGCTTCACCTGCCGCATCTGCCGCTGCTTCTGCACCATAAGAAGCACTCTCTGCTTCTTGGTTTCTTAGAGCATTGATTTCAGCCGCCGCCGCCGCACCAAGTTCTTCTATTTTAGCGATTTTAAGAGTGTCAACCAAATCACTAAGTGTAGTTTGGTTAATTTCTAATTGACCATTTTCATTAACAAGAGCCGTAAGATATTCGGCTTTTACACTCATTAAATCTTGAAATGTATCTAATGTAAGATAACCGTTTTCATTATATTCTTCAAGTGCATTTGATGCTTTCTCTAATGCATCTTGTAATCCGTCAATAGTAGAACTTGTATCTTCAATAGTTTGACGAGATTCTTGTAATATTGTAAGAAAATCATAAAGTTGTTCTGTATCTAATTGTTCATTAAGATTTTCAAATTCGGTTGCAGTTAAACCTAAAGATTTTGCAAGTTCATCAATAGCACCTTCAATATCTTCAGTAACTTCTTCTGTATCATCTGCTTCTGAATTATATGCTTCTATAGATTCAGTTAAATTATCTTCTTCTTCGTGTAATTCGTGTATTTTTTGTGCCGCATTTTCTGCTTCTTGAATAAAGTCTTCGGTGTCTTCTTTTTTGAAATCTACACCAATCTTTAAATTTAAATCATCTTCACGAACCCCGTTTACAACATCTTCACAATATTTCTCAAACTCATCTTTTTTCATTACACCTAAATATTCACCCGTATTTGGGTCAACCATAATAGGTGTAAAGTTCATAGCAATATCATTAGCCTCATTAGTAAAAGTATGAGTAAATACAGTTGCTACACCTTCACCTGCGTCATATCCCGCTTTTTTAAGTTCTTCGGTATCTATGCGTGGTCTAAGTGTTAAATCAACATTACCACCTTTACTAAACTCTTTAAGTTCTTCTTTTATAACACCAAGAGAATTTTCTTTAAAATATTTAAGTCCTTCTCCTACGCCTTTAAAAAGTTCTTTTCTTAACTTTTGAGTTTCATCGTCCGCACTCGTTAAGGACTCTCCTAATTGTTCTGTTTCCTGTAAGAAATCGTGAAATCCACTTTCTGTTTCTTCTATTTGGCGTTGTAAATCAGCACTATCTTTCTCGTTTGCTTGTATTTTTTCATCTAAGTTTTGATATGCCTCCGAACCTACATCAAGTAACGCTAATCTTTTACGATATTCTTGCGTTTCGGCATTTAAATTATTTTGTTCTGCGTTAAGTTGCTTTAATAATGTTATTTGTTCGTGAATAGCATCTGTTTCTTCATCATCACTTAAAGCAACCCTATGGAGTTGACTCATTTGACCTGTTTGAGTATTATAAAAGTCATATGTAAGTCCTAACTCTTCTTTTGCAGTTTTTTCCGCTTTCTTTCTTTCAATTTCTGCTTTTGTTTCTAAAAGGTCTACTTGTCGTCTTAAACTTTCTTCTTCTGCTTCTAAAATTGCTAAATCTTCACTATCGGTTATATTGACTTTTTTATCTTCAATATCTTTTATTGCTTGTTTTAATCTATCAATTTCATTCGTTAAAGATTCATATTCTTCTTGTGCTTCTTTAACTGCCTCAATGTTTTCTCTATGCGCTCTTGTCATAGCATCTTCGGCATCAGCAACTTCTATTGCAACAACAACAACTGCCGCAAGAGCAGTTATTAATAATAACAATGGATTGGTTGCCATAGCAACAGTAAGAGAGTGAATAGCAGTAACAAGTCCATATACACCTGCGGTTAAAAGTGCTATTTCTGAAGTAATTTTACCTATAGGAGTATTTGCTAATTTTAATAAAGCAATACCTAAATCTAAAACTTTCTTAACAACGCCTTGTAAACCACCATCACCAATAACAAGTTTTTGGAACTCAGAACGTAGAATCTGTGTTTTCTTTTCAATAGAGTCCATTACCTTTGCATTTTCTTTTTGAGCAGACCCCATTGAATTATAAGCCGTAACTGTGGCTTTAGCAACTTGATTCCAATTTTCCATTAAAGCAACAAAGTTCTGTTGTTGCCTTGCTCCTGCACTTGTTAAAGCAATATATTTTTGTTCATTTTCACTTAACTTATCCCATTGTCCTGCTAAGTCACCAAGAATATCATAATGGCTTCTTAACTGACCATTTTCATCTTTAATCTCAATTCCTAATTTTGCATATATAGCAGTAAGTTTCTTACCTGTAGAAGATGTATCATCAAGAACCTGTGTAAGTCTTGATGAAACCATTACAAGACCTCTTGAAGCACTTGAAGCATTACGTGTAATTTCTGTAACACCCGTAAGCATACCAATCTGTTCTTCAAGAGAAACATTATTTATTGCCATAATTGCAGACATATTACCAAGGTTAGTAGCAAGGTCTGCTGACGAAACAGAGAAATTATTTGCAACTTCGTTTACACTATCTATAATATGCTCTGCTTGGTCTGCTTCAATATTAAATGCTTTCATTTGTGCAATAATAAAACTTGCACTTTCTCCTGCACTTATTTCTTCATCTGCAATATTACGATATTTTTCTGCTATACTTGCTAACTTAGCACTATCTTCATCGGTGAATCCCGACTTTCTAAATTCGGTTGCGGCTTCTACCATAGCCTGCATCGTAGAGCCTGTAACCTCACCCATTTCAGCAAGTTTAGCAACATATCTTGTTAAACTTTCTCCTGCTAAATCTGAAACTTTTCTAAATTCAATTAAAGCACTATCAAATTCTTTAACAGTAGTTATTGCTTCTGATATAGCCGTTTGTAATGCACGAATAGGCAAACTAGCAACATAATATCTTACAAGTCTAGCCATAGCGTCACCAAGAGCAGAACCTAATGTTTTCTGCTCATTAGCCGCTTTACGTGTAGCATCACTTAAATCATTAGTGGCTTTACTTGCACTTTCTGCCGCACGACTAATCTCAATTTCATCTTGTGCTACTTTACGTCCATATTGGTCTGTAGTTCTCATTTGACGAACTAATTGACCTTGAACATTAGTAAATTCATAAATGGTTTGAATTGTTTTCTTACCTTCTGAATCTACTTTTCTAATGGTAGTAACTAAAGCATCATATTGTCTACCATCGTTCGCACCAAATTGACTAACTTTTCCTTTAGATGTATTTGTAGTAGTGCTAATTAATCCTTTATCAATTTGTTCCTGTAATTTTTTTCTTTCTAATCTTTCTTGTCTTAACTTTTCTTGTAATTTTCTACTTTCTTCTGCTTCCTGTTGTTTATTCTTTATTACTTCTGTATGAACTTTAGTATCACCTGTAACGTGATTAAGTTCTTTTGTTTCTTTTATTAAAGCACCTTGTGCATTTGTATATTCTTTTACAGTAGTGGTAAGAGTTTTCATACCATTATTCATTTGAACAATGGTTTTAACCCCATCTTTACTAACATAAGTAATGGTACTTGTCTTTTCGTTTTTAGGGGCTTGAACCTTACCCATAGCGGTTGCTAATTCATTTGTAAGTTTAGTAGCCTTTTTAGTATCATCACAAATCTTAGTCTGTGTAGCAGATAATTGTTTACCCTTTTTATCAGTAATTTCTAACTGCTGATTTAATTTACCACTTGCATCTACCCACTCAGTTGTCTTTTTTATAACTTCTGTGGTTTTACCACTTGTATCTGTTATACTTTCAGTAACTTGGGTAATTTTTGCATCAAAGTTTCCTACTTTACCTATTGATGTTTCAGTTTCAGTAGTTATACTTTGTATACCTTCTTTTAAAGTCTGAATAGAACTTGTAACAGGTTTCATAGAAGAATCAAGAATTGTAACACGTTCTTGAATCTTACCTAAATTATTTTGAAAAGTTTCAGTTACTTTATTTAACTTTTCTATACTTGCAACATCACCATTTGCATCATATATGGTCTTAAATTCATCTTTAATTTTAGTAGATACTCTTTTCATAGAGTCATCTACTTTTTTAATTAGATTTTTGTTTATAGCATTATCTAATTTTTTAGATATATCATCTAATTTTATATCTGTATCAAGAACAATTTTTCTTGCTCTATTTTCACCTTTATTATTAGTAAAAGATTCTATATCTTTTCTTGCTTGACTCAAATCAACAAGACCCGTTAAGGTTATACCATAATTTGTACTTTTACTAGGCATTACTTAACCCCCTTTCCAAACGATTTCAATTTAACCTTGTATTTATCCCTTGTACTTGCATAAAGGAGTATGCTATCTGAAATATCATCAGACCCACAAGGTTTATAATTTCCACCGCTTGTAAATTCTAAGGGTAGATTTATATTAAACAATTCATTTGCTTTCTCAATAGATTTAATTTTCTTAGCATCACGTCTTTGGTCTTTTCCACTATTTATACCAATATCTTTACGCCAAGTTCCAACTCCAATATATTGAATATTAGAATATTTTGTTTCTATAACAGATAATGCGCCTTGTAGATAATTAAGTTGTGATAATATCATAGCACCACCTGCACCACCCATAGGTACATCTTCTTGATATATCATAGTTGGATTATATTCTAATATTAATTGTTCTAATTGCGAGAGCAAATTATGGACTCTATCACGCCAATCTAAACCTTTTTTAGTAGGTTCGATTCTCCCGTATTTTACGAGGTTATCTTCCTCAAATACCGACCACCCTATACAAGTTGTGGACGCATCTAAAGATAAAATCATAATTTCCTCCTGTAATTATTCTATGTACTAAAAAAGGGGATAATTTAATATCCCCTTTTTATATATTACGTTCTACTACTATCTAAACTAGCATATTGACTTGTACTACTACTAAATGGTGTAGGACTAACAGATTTATTACTAGAAGACGTATGTAATGGGATTCTACCTGTCTTAGCATAACTTAAAGCATCTTCCCATTTTTCATCAAATATCTTTTCCCAATCTTTATCTAATAGTTCAAGAAATTCATCATAAAAATGTCCTCTATCTATTTCATCATTTGTAGGAAAATGATATGGATTCTTTTCTCCTTTAGGTAATAAAGAACTATTATTCATAATTTCTAAATAACTATTCATTGGCAAATATTTAATAGGACTTCCGTGTTGAAATGGTTCATTAAAAGAATCATATATTTCTCTATTAAATCTTACTCCACCACCAATTTTATTTTTAGCATTTTTATAAATATAAGCCTCAATCGCATCATTATCTTTTAACCAATGAGTTCTATTATACCATTTAGGTTTATAGGCATTATTATAAATATGTTCTATAGCAAGATTTCTTAATTCTCTTCTAAAATGGTTTAAAGTCCAAATTAATGCTTGTTTGGTAGCCTTTTCTGCCGCATCTTCAAATTCTGCAAAACTTTGAAATACCCTACTTGGTAGACCTGCCATTTTTACCACCCTTTACAGTAGTGTTTTTGTTATCTTTTTCTACAATTTCTTTTAATTGATTAACTGCCATATTTAAATCAAGATTTTTAGTAGCAGTTTCAATTTTATTACTAATATCATTAATAAAATCTTTAAGAATCTTTTCAACCCCTGTTTCTTCTTTATACATTTTATCAATAACATCATAATTATTAATAATTGTGCTAAAATTAAGTTTTGAATCTGCTACTACTTTATCATAAATATCATTACAATCGTCAAAATCACCTATATCCTCACATACTAATTGAGCAACTAAAGCAACCTTAACAACTTCTCTTTCAATAGCACTTTCTTTTTCAAGCATTGTGCTAATTATATATCCAATTTCTGTACTTGTAAGATAATCTCTCACTATCTTCATAATATTTAATCTCCTTAATATGTACCCAAAAGGTAAAATATATATTTCAATACTTTACCTTTTGTATTAACTTTATAATATTATAAATCTCTCCATTGTACGGGATTCTTAAACTCAGTAGTAATAACTATTTGTGTTGCATCACTACCAATCCACGCACCTGCGCTATGTGCAGAAGTAAAGCGATATATGTCGCCATTATAATTGACATAATCATTCTGAGCATAGGCTACTGTTGCATCAAAAGTAGGTGCTAAATCGGTTAAATCTGCCTTTCCATTAAGAGCAGAAGTACTAACATAAGTATTAGTATCTATCGTACCATCGTTCTTTACAAGACCTGCCGTTGAAGATTTACTAATCTTATTCTTTAATTCAGCACCAATATCAACTTTTATAACATCTGCGCTAACCCACGCACTTGCAGTATGGTCTGCGATAAATCTGTATATATCACCTTGATATGTTACATAATCACCAACAATATAATTTGCGGTATCATCAAATGCAGGAGCAAGGTCTGTTAAATCAGCCTTACCATTTAAATCACTTGAACTTGCAAAATCACTAGCCTTACTACCACTATCAGTTAAATTACCATTAGTATCAAGACCTGCAAAATTACCACTAACTGCACCACTAACCTTATCAGCCTTTTTATCATTTAATCCATAAAGTGTACTTTCTACATCAAGGTTAGAACCACTTAATGCAGGAATAGGCACTTTAAGATTAACATTATCAGCCGTTGTATTATGTGGATTAGAACCATCTTTTATCTGAGAATGGTCATAAGCAGTTTTACCTCTATCTCCACGATAAGCGGTAGAACTTGTTTCACCAAGTTGTAATGCACCACCTAAAGCGGCAAAAGCACTTCCTGTCCATCTATATTGAATATTAGTATCAATAGAAATATAAATCTTTCCATCTTCACCAACTATCTCAGTAGTATAAGTGCTTTCTTTATAGAATTTACCATCATTCTCATTATAATAACCTTCAATTACATCATCTACATAACTAGGTAACTGTGAACTTGGAACTTTGCCCGAACTATTAAGTTCTGCAACACCACTATTAACACCCTTTTCTGTAGCAGAAATATAACCAACTCTACTTGCCGTAAGATAACTTATATCAAGAGTAATATTATTATTACCATCAACATCAACACCATTACTACCCGTGTAAGTTTCTATATCATTCTTGGTAGCAAGTTTATTACTTGAACTAGCATCACTAGGAACTATATCTTTAGATATATTACTGTCTACTACTTGTCCGTCATTATCAAATACTGCAAAGTTATCCTGTTGTGCAGATAACATTTTTTGCATTTTAGTAAGAACAGAACCTTGTAATGCTTGTAAAGGAACTGTAATTACCTTATTTTGAACAGGATTTTCAGATGTGTCGGATAATGCACTATCTACCGCAATAGAACTACTTATAGTAACAAATTTATTAGGTAAAGAAAGATTATCCCAACGATATTGAATATTTGTATCTATTGAAATATATATTTTACCTGTTTGTCCTACTATTTCTGTTGTATAAGTAGAATCTTCATAAAACTTACCATCTGTAGTGTTATAATATCCGTTTATAACATCATCTTCGCCACTTGAACTTTCATCTACTCTAATAAATATAAGTCCATTATATCTATAAAGCAAATTAGTATCAAGAGAAACGTAAAGAGTATTATCATCCCCTGTTATTGGATTAATAAATGTGCTTTCTTCATAGAATAAATGGTCAGTAGAATTGTAATAACCATCTACTACACCATCTCCACCTGTGCCACCGCTACTAGGTTGGACATTCTTTTGAACCCAACTATAATTAGTTCCATCAAATCTACATTGATAGAAATAACCATTAGTATAGGTGGAATCAGTAGTACCGATATATTCTACTATTTTATTTAAATAATCTACACTAGCCGTAGGCATTGTAGAATATCTAAACTTATCTTCTTTTGTATCAAGTTTATCAAGTATAGAACCTCTTAATTGGTCAAGTGTAAGTTTTATTACCTTATTTTGCACAGGATTTTCACTTACATCACTTAACGCATTGTCTATATCTGATATAGATAATTTACTAGCGGATAATTGGTCAACTGAAAGTTTAATATCTGCAATATTTTCAATTACATTTTTACTTGTATCGGGTAAATCTGATAAACTACCTATTTGACCTTTTGTATAAGAATCTTGAACAGATTTTTCTACCCATTTGTAAACTCCACCATCATTTATACACTCATAAAAATACCCATTTATATAACTTGATGTAGTAGTTCCAATATATTGTAATATTTGACCTTCATTACTAGCACTAGGAGTAGGTATTGTATCATACTGCGGTAATACTTTACCACAATCTATTGTAGTACCATTTGATAAAGTTAATTCTAAATGTCCATCGGGTTTAATTGTAGCCCCTGTTACACTAACTCCATCTAAACCATCTTCAATATCAAATGATTGTGTATGACTTGCGCCTACATTATCTTCCCATTCAAGGGTTATTGTTGTTATTTTATTTGTTTTATGAATACTTTGTACTTGACAAGCCGCACCTTTAATTGCGCCCATACCAATTACTGTATCATTTGTGTATTTTTTGGAGAGGATATACGCTATAATACCATCCATAACTTATATTCACCCCCTTATTAAATTTCGTACCACGTATCATTATTTGCGTTATACATAAAACATTTTCCTGTATTCATCTCAATATATGTTGAGCCGTGAGGAACTTCATCACCATTAGCCTTAGTGGGTTTGGTATCTGTACTTAATCCACGTATATCGGCACTTCTATCAACAGAAGAACCACCCGTCCTTATAATACTATCCATAAGGTAATCCCCTTTCTATATTATATTATATTTTTGATTATTGTATAAATAATTCCAATTACACCAATAATTCCAAACCAATTATTTTTAACCCATAACATAATATCAAGTTTGGATTTGTTATCTATTTCTGTTATCTTTGTTTCAAACTTTTCAAGAGCATCCTTTGTATTATTATCTACAGAACTTATTCTCTTGTTAAGTTCTTCTATAGTCTTAGTTATTTCATCGTTTATCCTATTACTATCTCTAACAGAACGTGAAACTTCCACCATTGTGTCTTTTAATACTTCTAAAGAGTCAGAAACTTTTTTATTACTTTCTAACGCTTGACTTATCAATAAATCATATCTCCCTATATTCAGTTTGATTTCATTAATATCTTCTTTCATAGGATTTATCTCATCATACTCTAAATGGTCGATTTTCTTTTTTAAATCCTCAAACTCATTCATATGTAATATCTCCTTTAAATATTATAATATTTTATTTGGAGATATTATCTCCATAATCTATGTACTAACGCTATAGCGTTATAATTTACGAATTTAATTATAGCGTTTTGTCAATATATTTTAATACTGACAAAACGCTATGTGTTTTTTTCTATAAAGATATATTCTTTTATCTTTAGTATTTCAAGTAAATCTTTAAGGTCTATAGAACCTAATTTTCTTTCTAACCTTTTTTTACTGATAGAGCGACCTTCTTCACATAATACTGTATTAATTTGATATGTAAAAAACTCATAATCTTTCTTATACAGTTTATAATGACAGGGTTGACGCTTTTTATTTGCGTGTGTAATAGGGAACATAAATATATTATTACTATTATCATTCCGCTTATTACAAGAAACTATTATGCAAGGTCTAACTTTTCCTGTTTCGTGGTCAATCGTATCATTTGACAGATTAACCATATAAACATCGCCTTGCTTAATCTCTCTCTGTTTCATTTTTCTCTATCTTAGGTTCTTTTCTTTTTGAATTTTTATTATAAGTTCTTTTCTTTGGTTTGCTTTCGATTTCTTTGGTTTCAACCTTATCTTCTTTGGTTTCAATTTCTTCTTCTACTATTTCGGGTTTATTCATAAACTCCTGTTCAATAGTAAAAGGCTCTAAAGAAATCTGATATTTACCACTTACAGATTTTCTAAGATACACATACTCTTGGTCAAGTTTCTTAAAATTAGATAGTATTCTTTCTATCTTGTCTTCATCTGTTAATATATACAAATAAAGATTACCATTCTTATGTGGTCTTGTTGTCTGTACTAGACAAGAACCCTGTGGTATATTCTTACGTTTTTCCATAATGTATTTATAACACTCCCTCCACTTTTCTCCCTCTAAAGGAATAAAGCGGTCTACTTTTAAACATCTTTTACTGTATATACACCTTTTATCATCTATTTTGCAATATAAACTAGGTGTAAATTTTTCTTCGGGTTTATAAAAAGCGTGTTCACATAAATCCATAACTGAACTCCAATATGTAAGAAAAGGGCAAAGTATAAACTTTACCCTTTTCAAAATATATTTTAATCTTTAATTATTTAATTAAGATTAAGGTGTAGGTGTTTCAACCGTAACAACGCACATAGCGTTAAGGTCTGAATGTCCTGTTACAACTACTTCAATATTAGCCGTACCATCTGCAACTGCCGTTACAACACCCGTATTAGCACCAACTTCTGCAACTGAATCAGAACTTGATGTAAACGTAAGTTTAGAGTTC
>JAZLDV010000142.1:0-39006 GCA_045614925.1 Coprobacillaceae bacterium
ATGATTACCTTAATCTTTCTTTTAGTTCCATCTAGTATTGCTTCTGTTGGTGTATTATCTGTTGGAGTAAATCCTAACTTCTCACCATAACCACCATACTCTAAAAATGAGTTAGTCATTAAGTAGTGCATTTGTTTCTTGTTTAATGAGTTATTAGCATAATCAGGCAAGTATATAGCTCCTTTAGTGCTTAATGGTTTATGTGTATGTCCCATTATGTATAAGTCTGCTATTACTGTTTGACTCATCTCTTCAAGTCTATTAGCTTTACCTCCGACTTTACGACCTCCACCAGATCCATGATAACCTGTTATTTGATAACACATTGGGGCTTTTCTTCCGTGTTCCTTTTCTCCAAATCTAAGGAATAAATACCACCAGTTATCAGCATATCTATCTTCTATCCCTAATTGTCTTGCTACAAGTCTTATTACATCTATACTTGTATCTTTCATTATTCTATCTTCATGATTTCCTGTGCCTATTACTAATATCTTATCTTTAATAGGTTCTAATAAATCTATTAATCTGTTTATTTGTTCCATTGGTGATAGTTCATCACTATATACATCACTTTTACTATTTTTAAGAGCTGTATTACATAAATCTCCATTAAGTATTGTATATACATTAGGATTATCTCGTATTGTTTCTAATACTTGTTTAAGTAGTTTTAAATTACTTAACTTATCTCCTATATGTACATCACTAATAGGGATTATTCTTAACTCTTTTAAGTCTTTACCTAAATTTATATTTATTATCTTCATAGCCATCACCCTAAAAATAAAAGGAACTATTTCTAGTTCCAGTAAAAAAATGAAAAACAGATTTAGTACTAAACTTAATTAGCACTAGAACAAGAATAATTATTTTATTCTCTATCTACTACCAATTAATTTATATTCCCATTTGTAACCATAAGCAGTTTTAGTTTTATGTTGACAACAACACTTTATATTTGCTGTCTTAAAATTTGTGTTTAATGTTATTTCTCTTAAATTTAACCATTGTTTTATTAGCTTACCATTTAGATCATATTGCATAACATTATATTTTGTTTTAGTTAAACTTTCTCTTTCAATCATAGTTCCATAATTAGCATTATATTTGTGTGTACACCACTCTAGATTTTCCACACTATTATTATACTTGTTTTCGTCTTTATGGTTTACTTGTGGTAAATTGTTTGGGTTATCTATAAATGCTTCTGCTACTAATCTATGAACATATTTCATTTTTTGTTTTTTGTTTTTAAAAAAAACAACTCTTTTATATTCTCCGTTACTAGGTTTTAATATTATATTTTTTCTTAACCCTTTAACTCTACCTAAATTGCTTACTTGATATAATTTCTCATATCCTTTTATGTCTTTCCAAATTTCCATATAACACCTCCCAAATAAGTGTTTTGGGGAGTAATTTGGGTACTCCCCATGTATGTAAAAAGAATAAAAAGGGGTTTTAGTATCTTTAATAGATACTGTTACTAATAATATAGACAGGACTCGAACCTGCAACTCACGACATATAGTCGAGACACTACCATTGAGACACTATATTACCAGTAACACTACCTACTAAATGTAGATAATGCTTGTAAGAAGGCGAAAGAAGTGCTTTGTGTACTCTTTCACATTACTATTATATAAAAGGAAGTGTTGCATTTTGTCGCAACTTTCATAAATAATATCTAAACCCACCTTTAGGAGATTTTATTACACCATCACAACAATCTTTTATGTACTTTTTACTTAATCTTGTTCTTGCTACTGCTTCTTTTATGTCTTTGAATATTATTCTCTTTCCACTAGGCAAATCAAATGCTATACTTCTATTATTGTTAGAATTTGCTCTTGATAATTTTTCTTTTGTTTCTTCTGTCATAGCACTTGCACTACCACCACTAGCAATATTATAGCCATCTATTTGAGTGTTATATTCTTTTATTAATTCTATTTCCTTTTGTTCTGCTTCTTCTTTTGTTAATCCTCTAAATAGTATTATGTGTTTAAAGTTGTTCCAACCATACTTTTGAATAGCACTATAAAATTTACTACAACCTTTATAACCTTCACCTTTACGAGATCTTTTCTTTAAAGATTGACTTGTTATACCTATGTATTTCTTGTGATTTTCCTTATTTTCGTGCATATAAACTATATAACTCATTTATTACCATACTTCCTATTTATATCTTTTATATGCCTATATACTGTACTTCTATCACAAGGAATTATAAATGATATTTGGGTAGGTGTTTTATTTTCGACAAAGTATAATCTAAATATTCTTTCTTCTATACCTGAAATGTTTTTAAGAATATCATTCATATCTTGAAGTCCTTTTCTTAATATTTTGACTTCTTTCTCTAGTTCTTCAATTTGCTTGTTAATTTCTTCACATTTAATAACATATTGTGTCATCTTATCACTTGTTGAATTACCAAATGCCACTACATCTTTTATTGTGCTAGTTGTTTTAGTTATTTTTGCTTCTAGCAGCAACTTTTTTTCTTGAAGTGTTTTTAATCTTGTTTCTGCTATCCTTAATTCACTTAATTGTTGATAGTAGTTCTTCATTAGATCACCTCTTACTTATTCTCGTTGTTTATTCTCTCTAGTTGTCTTGCTATCTTAAATTTCATTGTTTTTATTATGTTGTCATTATCTAAATTGTAATGAGCTTTAAATTGTTCTAACATTACCATTACATCTGCAAATTCTTCTTCCATAAGGATTAATTCAATATCTGCATGTACTTCTTTACACCCCATGTTTTCACATGCTTCTTTTTGTTTTTCATAATCATTTATTGCTTCAATTAATTCAAAACATTCTTCATTGAATTTCCTTAATTGATTTCTTATACCATAAAATGATATGATCCTTTCTAAATCTTCTTTCATTTATCTAACCTTTCTAAAATCTTTTTTTGGTTTCTTATTAAAGCATTGATTTTATTTACTAATATTTCTTGCACTTCCATATCTGAATTATCTTTAAATGTGTTTTCATAAGTTAATTCTTCTATATCCTCATATTCTTTATCTTCTACTTCTTCTAAAATTTGTACTTCTTCATTTAAACTATCTGACATTTGAAATAAATTAGTACCATCATCACAAGTGTACATATAAGCCATATTGTTATTGCAATTATAGTTATATACATCACAATTATGTACTATTGTTTGTGGTGGTTCTTCACCCTTTGCTATTTTATTTAATAAATCTATTATCTTCATTCTTTTCCTCCCTCATAAGTTCCACAAGTAACGGTATAAGGTGGCTTTAAATCTTTAATTGTTTCTCCATTATAAGTTATTGTAGTTGGATAAATCTTTGGCATATATAACTCTTTTATTTCTTCGTATCTTCCTTTTATCATTAACAATTCTTTATATTCTTCCATTGTTATTGTTATCATTTGTATAGTTTTATCTTCTTTCATTCTTTACCTCCTAATATTTCTAATAATTCTTCTGTTGAATATCTAGTATGCATTTTTAAAACATATATTGCTTTATCTATTACCTGCTCTCTGTTGTTATGCTTCTGACTTTAACTAATTTTTTATAAATATCACTTACTGTTAATGTGTTTTCAAAATCACTTTCTATATCACATAAAACTTCATAAATTAAATCTTCTAACATTCGTTCTTTACTCATCTACATCTCCACCTAATCTATCTTTTATATCAACTATCATTTCAATTTCTTCTTCCGTTAAAATGCCTTTAAACTTTAAAACTGAACATAATTTTGCTATAACTATCATTATTGTTTCAAAATCTTTTTGATTATCTTCTATTGTTTTTTTGTATGTATCAGTTAACAATTCAAATAATACTTCTTTCATTCTATCCACCCTAATTCCTTACATTGTTGGTTTATTGCTTTTATTTCTTCAATAGTTAATACAGTAGCATTATCATCTATTGGTTTTGGTATTGTAAAATCATACATTTCAACAAAACCATCATCTGCAAACTTTATATCAAAATCTAAATCTCTGTTGCTATAAGTAATTGTTTCTCCTTTTTTAAATTGTTCATATCCTAATTCTTCAAACATCTCTTTTGCACTTTTTAACATTATTTACTCACCTACTCACATACACTTTTACTTTCTACTAATTCAAATTGAGAAACTTGAACCATACTATCTTCTTCTAATTCACAATACAAACCACCAGCACGATAACCACCATAATAGCAATTATCAGAAGTTCCACTATTTCCTAACATATCTATGTATTCATATTTATTTTCATCTACACATACAGTTACACAACCTGTTAATAATAATGGTATTGCCAATAATATTATCTTTTTCATTTACTCACCTCTATCTAATCTCTAACTTTCTAGGTCTACCTGTTATTGGTTGTAGTATTTGTTTTTCTTTATTTCTAACTGTCCAATAAAAATCATTTCTTCTTATATCTAAATCACTAAATATTTGTTTTAACTCATCTAGTATGCTTTCTTTATATACATAAGTTATTAATCCTTGTCTTAAATCTAATGTTGCATCTGATAAAAATCTTTCTTCTGGATTTGTATCATAAGGTGCTAATTTTTTTGCCATATCACTCACCTACATACATAATGTCCTTTATTTCTTCTTCTAGTTGTTTCATCTTCTCTAGTATTGTTCTTTTCATTTGTCTTATTGTTTTTATTAATTCTTTATTCTTTGTTTTTTCTTGTTGCAGCTTTTCTTTTAATCTATCTATCTCATTCATCTTTTCCTAATCCTTTCTTGAATTGCTGCTATCCTATCTTGAAGTTTCTTCTGATCTTCTTTATTAATTGTTTCTTCTTTAATATCTTTATCTAACCAATTTGGAACTATCTCTTTTCTTGTAGGCTGCTTGTTATCTCTTTTCTCCCATGTTCTAATAGCAGCTTTCCAATCTTTCATAGCATTCTTACCGACTTTCCAACCATTTGCTTCATAATAATCAATAAATTGTTCTGGATTTATATTGTTGTTTCTTTCATTACAATATTGTTGTACTTCTTCTAAAGTGGGTTTGTTAAACTTTTTTCTTTTATTATTTTCTTTTTTATTATCTATATCTATATCTATTTCTTTATCTTCTTCTTTATCTATATCTATATCGTTACGTAACGTTTCCGTAACGTTACTTTCTAATAATTTTTGTTTTTCTCTAAATTTCCTTGCTCTTAATTTGTTTTGCTCCTTTATTTTTTCTAACTTGTCTAAACTTTGATGTTTCTCAAAATTTAATAGATATATACCTTTAACATCATTTTCAATCATTCCTAGTTTCATAAATGTATCTAATGCTAACCTTATTGTGTTTAAAGGTTTATTCATTATTACTGCCAACATTTCATCTGTATAAGGCATATTATCTGATATATAAACATAACCCCCATCATTTGTTTTACCAGCAAGAGTTATCAATTTAATCCATACAACAAGTAAAGCATCTCCTTCTGGCATTGATTGAATAATTTTTATTTTTTCATCATCAAACATATCAACTGTTATTTTAATCCATTTAACTTCTGCCATATTTATTCCCTTTCTAGTTAAATATACAAAAAAGAGTACATATCAGTAGGCAACAAATACTATTGTTGAGATAGGCTATTGCCCACTGATACATACTCTCTTACCTATCTCAACATAATCATTATATCAAAATAATTCCAATTTGTAAATATATTCCAATAATTTTCGTTAATTTACTTTACTATTTGAAACATCCTTCACATATATCTACAATGTGTTCACATAATTGTTCAGGAATAACACTTCTTTCTTTTGATCCTTTTAATCCTTGTGTTCCTGTTTTACTCCCTCTAGGTGCTTTTTCATGGCAATCATCACCATTCTTACACATTGGTTTAAATTGTGGGTTAGGGTGATTAGTCCAAATGTCTGTTGGTTTCATTCTTGTATCTCCATATTGACAATATGTAACCGTATATCTATATAACCCTTTCATAAAATCCATTTTTCTCATACCACCTCTAGGATTTTCTATGAAGTAGTATTTAGGTTTTAGTTCTTGTATTAAATCTAATACATGGTTATTTGTTTTATCGCAAAATTTAGCATATTCACTAGATGGATATAAATTATCACTATCATCTAATTTATATCTATGATGAGATATTGCTGCTATTGAATATGTAGTACAATCAGGGCTTGCCCAAATAACATCAGGAACTCCACCACATAATTTAATAATATCTTTTACACTTACTTTATTTATATCTTTATATAAAGTTATGTTCTCAAAATCTTTATTCCATTCAATACTAAATGTTTTATGTCCTCTTTTTTCAAATGCTTTACTTATGGATCTTGTTCCTGCAAACAATTCTAATACTTTCATTTAACCTCCTTTACTATTTGAAACATTTACTCCATAACATATCTTTCTAAAATGTTTTTAATTTCTTGTTCTTTTTCCCAATTGATTGATAATACTCTAAATCTACCTTCTTTACTTACTATTAATAAATCAGGGTACATTCTAACTAAATCACTCATTCTTGCACTTGCTTCATAACCTACAAAATGTTTTCCACCTTGAAAATCTTTAGCGGTCCATACTTCTTTATCTTTGTTTTCTAACATTGCTTTTAATATCACATCACATTGTGTTAATTTCATAATTCAACCTCCTCTATTTCTAAAATAACTTTAGTTTCTTTTCCATATTCAAATGTATCTGTAAAAGCTGTTACACATTTCCTATTATCATCTTTTAACTTTCCACATTTCACCATACTATCTAGTATGAACTTTTTAGCAAATGCAATATTATCTAAATCTCGTTTTTTATTACCCTCTATCCAATGAAAATGTATTTTAATAGGATTAGTCCATTTTGGCATTTTCATTAAAAATAACCCTATTTCTTGCTCAATTTGAGCCTTTTTCTTTGCAGCTAGAAACTTATTACCTCTACACCACTTTGTATAGTCATTTAAACTAGGTAATTTCATGTTGATTTCATATTTCATTTAGTCAATCTCCTTTAGTTTTACTTCTCCCTTTTCTATGTAAAACCAATCCCCATATTTCTTATAAACTAACTTACTTATATCCAGGTTAGGATAAAGGGTAATAATATAATCTTCTGCAATTCGTTGCATTTCTTGTTTAATACTTCTATTTACATTTCCATTATCAAATACATGATGGTGCATTCTACACCCACATATACCATTTTGAATTACCCCTAATCCTCCTTTACCTTTTCCTATAAAGTGCATTGGATCAAATATGTTAAACCCTAAATCACTTAAATTAATTTGTCCTTTAAAACATTTGAAATATCCAATCCTACAAAACAAACAAGTATAGTTATCTCTTTCAAATATTTCTTCTATTGTTTTCTTTCCAAATTGAAGATATTTAGTTCTAGTATTCATAAATACACCTCTTATTTACTATTTGAAACACTTTCTAAATAATTTAATTCTTCCACTTGTTCAGGTGTCATTGTGGATATACCACACTCTTTACACTCACTAATTAAACCATCTAACAAGATACTAAATTCTCTTTTATTCATATCACTACTTCTTTTAAATACTAGATAACTTTTAAATGTATTGTTATTGTGTTTAAAGGTGCTTTGATACTCATAATAAGGGAAATAGTCACTAGGGTTTATATTTGATAACAAACTTATGTAATCCCTTTGAGAATATCTTTTGATTAGTTGTTCATGTAATTCATCTTTACTTGTCCTTAATACATCTGCTAATTGAGTTACTAATACCCAATAATAACTATTCATTGTTTTAGTTCGTTTATCGCTATAAACACTTATTTTTACATCATATAACTTTTCATTGTCTAAATTAGATACTTCTATAAGTAATTTATCTTTTTTAAACAGGCCCTTCATTTTCTACTCCAAAAAGTTATCTTCTATTTCTACTGTATTTCCAAAAGCAGCGAATGGATCTTCTTCTTGTGTAGGTTGTTCAATTGGTTGTTCTACTTGTTGTTCTTGTGTATCTTTCTTTGTTCCTAGATATTCAATGTTATTTGCTAATACATAAGTTTTGTATCTATCATTTCCATCTTTATCTTTAAATTTATCTACTCTTAAACTTCCTAATACACCTATTAAACTTCCTTTACCTTGATACTTTGATAGGTTTTCGGCTTGTCCATTCCATACTTGACAAGTAATAAAATCTGTTTGTTCTTGTCCTACTCTATTTACTGCTAAACTAAATTCACATACTGGTTTATTTGATTGAGTAAATTTTAACTCTAAATCTTTTGTTATTCTTCCTACTAAATTAATACTATTCATAATTCCTCCTATATATCTATATCTGTTATTTCATCTAAATCTTGTTGATAATCACTAATATTTTCATACATATCATTTTTAATATCACATTCATCCCAATCATAAGGAACTTCCATTTCAAATTTATATACTAAATACATTTTTCCTTTTATCGTTTTAGTTCTTTCTTCTGGTGGTTCAGGATAATCATATACATTCCAACTTGTTTCCATTATTTCATTCCTTTCAATTTTTCTATTGCATCTTTAAGTTGTTCAATAGTCATTTTTTGAGTACTATCAACTTTATAATGAGTATGTATTTTTTCATAACTATAATTCTTATCTCTTACTAAATCATTAAGTTCTACTATTAAATCTAATGTTTCTTCTTGTTCATCTTGTGTTGGTATTTCCATTAATAATTCAAGTCCTATTTTAATGTTTTCATCTTTTGTATTTGTGTATAACCATTCTGCATAATTTGGGTTTTGGTCAATTATTTCCTCTAATGTATCGCCTTGATATTTCCCAAATGTAACAACATATTTTTTAGCATCTTCTACATTTGCTATTACTGGTAAATCTTCACCTTGATATAAAGATAAACCTAAACCAAACATTGCTAAATTCTTTGTTAGACATCTCATTATTGTTTTATTAATATCAAACATTGTTGCTGCTTCAACTTGTTTTTCAACAAAACCACCATTCTTTTTATCTTTAACTTGATATGTATAAGGATGATCTAACATTGTTTTGTTTGCTCCATCCATAACAGGCAACCACATTTCATGTGTTATCTCATCTATGGTTACATCAGTAAACACCATATAACCAGTTTTTTCATCATAAACATAAGGTAATTGTTTCTCACCAAATTTATAAATGTTGTATTCTGCATAAGGGTAAATCTTTTTAATTTCCGCCCAAGCATAAGCCCAACTTAAATAATTTAATCCATTCTTTTGTTCTACTTTATCTCTTACATCTAAACTATATAATTCTTCAAATGTCATTTTTACTTCTTTCATAAATCCTCCTTTTTTATGTTTTTCAACATATTTTATTTTTTTAATAAAAACATATATTTTTATTTGCTATTTGAAACATATTTAATAAATTTTTTGTTCTACTCTTTTGAGTAGAAGTCTATGTATTGTTCAATTTGTTCTATCTTCTTTTTTAGGCTATCAATCTCATAATCCTTATACTTAATTTCATCTTTGTACTTACTTAACAAACTTCCTAATTCTTCAATTACAATTAAGATATTTTCCATTTATGTATAACCTCCAAAGATAAAATATTCACACTTATTTTATAACACCAAACACTCGTTCTGTATATTGGTGTATTGTGCCAACTATTCTTTAACTTCAAACACTTTAAGACATTCTAATACATCATCAACTCCAAATTCATCTCGTAGTATGTAAGCCATATCAATTGTAGGTTCTGCTTTCCCGTTTTCTATTTTAGAATAATTTGGTCTTGAAGTTTTAAGTTTTTGTGCCATTCTTGTTTGATTTAATTTTTTACTCTCTCGAAGATTTTTTAAATTAAATCTCATTTGTTCACCTCCTTTTAAATAAATTAATTATTCGAAACATTTATTATGTATCTCCTAACTATTACCATTTTACTATATTCATATAATTTTGTCAATATATAATTACAATTGTAATCAAAAAACTTCACTTTTTGAAACATATAGTGTAAACTTTAATAAAACAAACATTATAATCCATGCCCCGAAGGAGTGATTAGATGACTAAATTACAAAAGTCATTTGATACAGTAGAAGTAGGAAAGAGAATAAGACAATTAAGAAAAGCAAGATCGCTTAAACAAGATGATTTAATGGAAGTATTAAAACTATCTCGCCCAGCAATAAGTAATATTGAAACAGGAAGAAGAAATATTAACCTACATCAAATAAAAGCACTTGCGGATTATTTTGGAGTAAGTATAGAAGTTTTAGGTATTCAATCAGAAGAAGTTGAAACAAAGGATTTATTAGAAAGAGCAAGATTAATTTTTGAAAATGATAATGTATCAATAGAAGATAAACAAGATTTATATGAAGAAGTTATGAAGTTATATCTTTTGGCAAAAGAACAAATAAAAAAATAGAAGCACCATTTAGGCACTTCTTTAAAGGGGGTGATTAAATTGCACTAACTAGGACACTTCTTTTACTTTTATTTTTATCTTTATGTTATTTTGTTGGGCATATAGTTCATATAATAACTCATAGAACTTAGTAATATTCATAATATTACCTCCATTTGTAGTATAAATGTTTCAAATAGCAAATAATTTAACTACATTATGAAACAAACCACAATATTAAGACAATACGAAATAAAAGGGGATATTGGAAAATGAAAGCAAAAAGAATTGCTGGATATGTTAGGGTTTCACATGATGAGCAAAAGAAATATGGTTATTCAGTTCAAGCACAAATAGAGAGAATTATAAGATATGCAGAAGAAACAGGTTCACAATTAGTTGAAATATATGTTGATGAAGGTTTTACCGCTACAAAAATGAAACGTCCTGATTTATTAAGAATGTTAGATAATCTCGATACATTCGATATACTTATATTTACTCGATTAGATAGGTTTTCTAGAAATGTTTTACAAGCAAATAAAATGGTTGAAATAATGGATGAATATAATGTAGCCATTAAGTCAATTGAAGAAGATGATATAGACACCTCAACAGCAGATGGTCGCTTTAATTTCAATCTAAGGGTTTCACTAGCACAACGAGAGGCGGAAAAAACGAGCGAAAGAATAAAGTCAATATTTGAATTTAAAATTAAAAATGGGCAACCTGTTAGCGGTAATCAACCTTATGGTTACAAAATAGAAACAAAAGACAACAAAAAAACAATCGTTAAAGATCCTGAACTAGTACCAATCATTAAAGACATTTTTAATTACTTTGCTAAATTTCATACTATGAGGGGTACAATGACATACATTAATGGAAAATACGATATAAGCAAGAACTATAATTGTATTCGTAGAGTTATAACAAGTACTGAATATTATGGGTTATATGAAGGCAATCCCACATATTATCCACCTTACATTACCAAAGAAGAATTTGAGAAAAATCAAGAAAGAGTAAAAGCAAACGTTAAAGAAAGAAAAGGTTCTAAAACATATCTATTCACCTCACTTATAAAATGTCCTTTCTGTGGGTTTAAGATGGTGGGTAAATATACAAATAGAAAAAATAAAAACGGAACATTTAGAGAATATTATGGGTACATTTGCAGTAACCACCAAAGGAACAAATTATGCCCTTCTGGAAAAGTTATTAATGAGAAGTACTTTTTAGAATACCTTTTAGAAAATGTTGAGGAATTGGCAAAAAAGCATATTGCAGAAGTTATGGAAGTTAAACCAGCAGAACAAAATGATTTACCCCAAAACCGAATAAATGAAATTCTTGAAGAAATGGATACATTAAATTATATGTTTCAAAAGAAAAGGATTGATATTAAGAAGTATGATATGGAATATGAAGCACTTGAAAAGGAACTAGCAAATTTACAAAAGGAAACACCAAAAGAAGAAGATATTACTATATTAAAAGAGTTTTTAAGAAGTGATTGGAAAGAGGTTTATAACTCTTTAGATAAGGAAAATCAAAGAGCATTATGGAGAAATTTAATAAAGGAAATTAAGCTAGATGAAGAATTTAAAATAGATGTAGACTTTCTATAATTAGTGTATCTCTAACTATACATAACCAAGTGGTTAAATGTAGTTATAGATATAAAAAAACCCTTGATATATCAACGTATCAGGGGTTTTCTAATGTACCTCACTATATAGTTTTATAATTAGTTGCATTACTTCTTTCTCATTGTATCTATCCTCAATCATTTCTAACACCTCATAATATTCAATTTCTTCTTTTACATTCTCATTATAAACATCTACCGCTTTACTTAATTGACTATACAATTCAAACATAAAACTACCTCCAATATATTGTTTTTTTCATTATATTAGAAATATGTTTATTAATCAAAAAATAAGAGTAGTTTTTATTAATCTACTCTTTTGTTCTCATATATTTTCTTTGATTAAAATTTCTATTTTTATGATAATAAGTATCTTTAGTAGTATCATCTACATATTTTTGCATTTGATAACCATACTTGTCTATTTGATAATTAACTATTCTTGCAAATAAATCATGTGCTTCATTTACACTTAAATCATATTTTTGTCTTAAATCCTTTTTGTATCTTATGGTATCTTCTATAATATCTTCTTTATGTATATTAAATATCAAGTTATTAAACAATTCATTACGGTTTCTTTTTTGCTCATTTATTTTTTCTCTTTCTTCTTCACAACGTTTTTTAACTCTTTCTATTACTTCTGGTCTTTTGTAGTATTCTTTTAAATATTTTTTTAATTTTTCTTTCGCCTCTGGTCTTTTGTAGTATTCTCTCATGTATTCTCTCTGGTATTTTGCATCGTTCTTCATTTTTCCACCTCTTTATTCACAATTCCAACCACCATTCACAAAACAACCAGCTTCTACTTTGTCCTGATAATCTCCAAACATAGTTTGACAATCTTCTAAATCCCTTTTATATTGTATTTCTAATATGTCGTAATCATTTTTTAATTCTTCATATTTTTCCTCATAAATTGTACAACCAAAACCGAACCCTGTTACAAACATCATTAGCAAATAAATCGCTATTGCAACAAGTCCTTTATTTTTCATTCTTTTCCTCTTTCTTTCCATCCCTTAATTCAAATAAATAATCTAATTGATTATTATTTAAACATCTTACACCATTTGCTATAAATTTGTTTAGTATTTCATTAGGTGTAAACATTTTTAACATACTTTCTATATCTTCATCAGTTATTTTTGTTTTAGGTTTACTCATAACTTCTCCATTTCCCTTTTTGCTTCACTTAATATTTCTATTACCTTTACTTTACCTTGACATATATTAATATTTTCTAACATTTCATCTATCATATTAATTGGATCATAATCTTTTGTTATTATTATTTTGTTGTCTTTTACTTCTAAATAAGCAACATCATTAAATCCTAATGTTTCTCTTATTCCTTGTGGTAGTGTTACCCTACCTCTTTTATCTATCTTTACTTTCATTTATTCACCTACTTTATATTTCTACATTGTATTCAATTTTTATTGTATTTTCAGGAACTACTAATATTTCTGCTATTTTGTTTGGTTCTCTTTCTTCTCCAAACAACCATTTAAACAAACCTTTATTTTTTGTTTCTTGATACCTATAAATTAAACAAGGTTCTATTTCATTAGTTTCTCTTATATAAGTATTTGAATAGTTTCCAATTTCTATTGTTTCTAATTGTTTACCTATATCATTAACTTTAAAATAGTAATACTTTATTTGTTCTGTGGTTTCACTATTTATGTAACCAAATCCTAGAACAAAAGCTCCACTTGTTTTTTGACTTGTAGTTATATTGTTTTCTAGTCCTTGTATATTGTATTGTTTTTCTTCATACTCTCTAACAACAACTTGAAAGCAACTACTAAGACCACCCAATAATAAAACTATAATCAAGGCTATAAATACAATACACATTAAAGGAGTAAAATCTTCATCACGCCAACTGTATATAGTGCCTATTATCATACCTATTATAATTATTATCCACCACATAATTTACTCACCTTCCACTAATGCACTCAAATCACCTAAATCAACTTGTTTATTTTTAAACATTTGCTCTATCATTTGTAATTTGTTTTCTCTCTTTCTTAAAAATTCATTTTCTTTTTGGATTTTTTGTATTGTATCTTCATATTCGATTACTCTTTTATTAATCCAAATTAATGGGAGTTCATCATAATTTACATCAAATCCATTTGTTGCTTTTAAAATTTCTGCTTCTACATTAACCATTATTTATTCACCTCACTATCAAACATTTTTTTATATTTTTTTATACAACTTCTAATACCTATGTTGTCACTAAAATTGGTGCTGGGTATATAACATTTACCTGTATAACTCCAAAAACTCATTACTACCTTTTTATTTTTAAATAAATTGAAATGTCCTATCGCTTCATTACATAATATGTATTCAATATTGTTTTCTTCAAATTGTTTTTTAGCATATTCTAATCTATTGTCAAAACAACTTTCTCTTTTCTCTCTTGCTAATTCTTTTAAATGAGGGGATACATCTCTCCAATATCCTGCTAATTCACCCATTCTTACTCACCTTCTCCCCAAATCATCATATATACTCCAAATTGCCCAAATAATAGCCAAATCCAACCACAAACCATAGCAAGTTGAATAAATCCATTATCACTCATTAAACTCCCTAAAAACCCCATTAAAACGTAAATAACAACACTTAACATAATTGTTAGTGAAGTAACCAAAACTTTCCCTTTTTTATTTAATCTTCTTTTCATACTTTCCTCTTTCCTATGCTCACATTTTTATAAATGGACTTGCAACCATCTTTGGTATGTTTATAGGGAAGATTATTTTAATCTTCTTTATAGTAAATATGTTTCTTTTACATTTCCTGTTCTTGTACAAGCTACTTCCCATACTTTTCCATTAGCTTTACTTTCTAAAACTTCGCAAAGGTGTTCTTCTTCCCAAGCATCAGGATCAATAAACACTACTAAATCTAATCCCTCAACCTCTTTCCCTTCATACTTAACAAATGATTTAAGTATTTTTTCTTCTAAACTCATACTTTCTCCTCACTTTCTATACCCATTATACACCCATTTCCATAATTTGTCAATACCTTTTGGGTAATTTTTCCCATTTTATTGCATTTTCTCACTTTTAAAGCACAAAAAAAGACTAGGGAATTAACCCTAGTCAATAAAAAAACCACTATTTTAGTGGATTTACTTAATTATTAATTTTTGTCCTACTCTAATTAAGTTAGGATTTTTAATGTTGTTGTCTTTTGCAATCTTTTCTACTGTTGTTCCATATTTAGCAGCAATCTTTATTAGATTATCACCTTTTTTAACTATGTATGTTTTGTATTCTACATAATCTTCGCAATCAACTACATTAAATCCATTATGAATGTTTTTAGAATATGAGTATTCAGTTAAATAATATTTTGCTCCTATTGGATGGTTTGCAATAGCAGATACTTCAATAATATCTCCCTTTTTAAATTGCTTTACTGATTTAGCTTCTGCATATGTATTAAAATCTAAATTCCATAAATGAGCATCTATTTTTAATCTAACCTTTTTATTAGTTATGTTTTCAATAGTTAATTCTTTTTTAGGTTCTAGTTTGTCCTGTATCATTTTTAAAAATCTATTCCAACCTAGATCCATTGTTCTATGAGGACAATATTTTTTATCTGGTGCATAGTCATAATGTCTTTTAACTTTATCAATACCCCATCCATATTTTTTAAGAAGATAAACTATTAAATCTACTGCATTTTGTTCTGCTTTAATAAATCTATCCCCACCGCTTTTAGAATAGCAAATCTCAATTCCTATTGTTTTTCTATTTCCAAATCCATTAGCACCATCAGAAGCATGAAAACCATTTCTATTTAATTCTAATCCTTGTACTGCTCTATAATCATCTACTGCAAAATGATATGAACAATAATTGTTATTACCTAACATATAAGATATTTCACTCATAGCAGAAGCATCATTTGCAGTATTATGTACTGTTATTCCTTGTGGTGTCATTGAATATGGGCATTTTATTGCTATTTTATTAGATGGGCAATTAACTTTAGTTATTTGCATCTAAATCAACCCCCATTCCATCAATTTCACTACCTGAAAAATCGTTTTCTTCTATATTCTTTTTATAAAGTTCTTCATCAAATTCAATTACTTCAATTTCAAATTCCATAATTACTCACCTTTCTTTTTATAATTTGCACTTGAAATTCCAAGCACTACACCTAAAAATGTATCTACTGCTGTTATAGTTCCTACTATTTGTTCACCATAAGGAAATCCCCATATACCTGCTAATGCAAAATATAATGTTCCTACTGCTGGAAGAACTATTTGGGCTATGTATTTTAGAATGTCGTATACTTTGTTACTCATATACTCACCTCCTTTAATTCAATAGAAAAAGGAACTATTTCTAGTTCCTTTCTTTTTTATTCAACATACCCTTCAAACACATACCAGTCACCCCAAGTAACAGTCGCAGTCGCAGTATTGTTTGATTTTGTACCAGTTCTTTTATATATTTTATTTGGTTCTTCCATATCATAATATTCTTGATATAGTTTATAGTTAGTTTTTCCGTTTAAAGAATATACGTTATAGTTCATTTCTACTCTATATTTGTGTTTATTACTTGCAATTACTTCATATTCTCTATACATATTAGGTATTTGTGTGTCTAGCCAATTCCTTATATCATTGGCGCTAACTGAACTATAATGAGTATGACCAGTTGAAGCAAACATACTATTTGCCATATCGTATGTTAAATAGTTATTCCAACCCATCCACTCAATTGTATCTTCTTCCGAATTGTATAAACCATGTCTATAAAATTTATTGTGAAAACCTTCTTCACTACCCCAATAAGATTGCCCAGCGTAATTGTCTGTACGATACACTTCAACATACCACTCAAATTCGTCATAACTATCAATAAATTTATATCTGCCTTCTTCTATTATAGTATCCATAAAAGCAGTTATATCGCCATCATATTCATCTAAATCTATATATCCCAAATTAGTTGCATATTTAGTATTTGTAAACATATTGTCAACATATCTTTTATTAACTAACTGATTATATGCAGTAGGTACTATAGTTGTTATAGGTAATTTATTAAACGTCCAAGTACCACTTACTTTTTCATCTCTTGATGAAGTAGTTAAATTAGAAAGGCTAAAATTATTAACAGTTCCTTGATTAAAGACATACATAAGAATTTGTGTTGGAGAAGTAGTACCAGTAAAGATAATACCTTTACCGTATGTACCGTTTGTACCAAGTGCAATTAACACAAGTTTTTGATTATCAGAAGTTATTAAATTTTGGTATGTTTTATTACTAGCATATCTAATCTGGGTATTTGTACCAGTTAGATAATAAATACCTACTGATAATGAAGCTAAGGTTACAGTTGCATTGTGATAACTTCCAATTACATTCATTTCTCTTAAACCTATCATTTCAGCAAAAAGAACATCAATAGCTTCTTGTACGTCTGAAACACCGTTATCATAGTTATCTTCATACTGGATATTTGAGGCTTTTTCGCCATAAACCCATTCTTGCCAGTCATAACCACCTTCTCCGTCAGAATATCCTACTCTACTATATTGAAATTCATATCCTTCTTCTGTGTTAAAATATGTTTGGCCTATTGAAGTACCTAAATTATAAACTTCTACATACCAAATAAATTCATCATAACTATCAATAAATTTATATGTACCTGTTTCTGTTAGAGTATCCATAACTCTTAAACAACTACCATCATACTCATCAATGTCAATTACACCTAAATCTATAATAGCACTATTATTACTTATATCTTCACTAAGATTATTTATTGTAGTATTCATACTTTCTATATTTCTAAATACTTCATCTAAGGCATCTTGTGTATTGTCTACACCGTTCCCTAGATTATCTTCATAACTTATATCAACTGCATTACCACTAAAATTTTCTAAACCATCTAATTTTTCTTTATCTTCATCAGTAAAGTTATTATCTGTGTGAACATAATCTTCATCTTCTACAAAATTACTTACATCAGGAATATCTTCTTTTTTTGCATAAGGAGTTAAATCAACTTCAATTTGTTTTGTGCCTTGATATTCCCAATCATTATTAATCCAAATGTACTCATCAAATAAGTCTTGAGTTTGTGTATCCTTTTTTGGCACTAAATATATTTTGTTAGGTAGTCCTGTTGTTGGTAAACTATCTACCACCTTAATAAAGTCGAACGTTGCTAATTCATTATCTACATAATCTTCCGTAGCATATTTTTTGTCATTTTCTAATTCGCTTATTTTTTTTGGAAAGACTATTTTTAAATCTTCGGTCGTTTTATCCCCTACTAACTCAACACCATTTATTTTAGGTTTATCAGTTAAAGAATTATAATTTGTAGAATTTTTGTTTTTCCCTATTTCATAATCTATGCCACTTGATGAACCAATTTCTAAATTAATTGAACTTGGATTTCCTATTTCAATATCAACACTATCACTACTTGTTTCATAATTTACTTCACTTGAACCCTCAACTTCTAAATTAACTACATTTTGATTTTCAATTTCTATATTCATGGTGTACATCCTTTTTCAACTGTAAAAATTCCATCATTAACAATAGTGTTATGTAATCCACAATCTCTACATTGATGTATCATATAAACATAGTCCCCTGATGGTAGTAATTTTGTTTCTTCTTCTGTAAATGACAAAACAAAACCTAGTTTTCCATCTTCTTCAACTAAATTATTAAATTCTTTTTTAATGATTTTTTCATCTTTATATAGACTTTTCTTGATAGAAAATATGATTTTATCAGTTGTTAAAATATCACCACTTAAATGAAATGGTAAATCTAATCCATAATCACATTCATTCATAATTATTTTTTTACCTTCGGATCTTAACATTTATCTTACCTCTCTTTCTTCAAATAAAAAAAGACACTCTATTAAGTATCTTAGTTAATAATTTTAAATTCTTTTATTTCACCCATAATCTCATCTATAAAGGAATTACCTTTTAATTTCTTATAGATTGCATAACTTAAATTAACACTTTGTAATTGATACATAGTTATTTCTTTTTTGTCTTTGCACTTATCATATATATTTAAAATGTCGTTTCTTAATAGACATTTAACTGCTTCAACAACATATTTAGCAAAAATTAATAGTGCTGCTATTTCACCAACAAAGAAAGTAATTAGTACCCAATATTCTTTTAAAAAGCCTAATATCTCACTCATTTTTTAGCACCTCTTATTCTGTCATATAGCAACCACTACCACCAACATCAAAATATGAGGTATCCGTTACTTTTAATGTTGCTACCGAAGCTCCATTATCATTTTGTATTCTTATTCTATTTCCGTAAATAGTAAAAGTAGAATTATTAGAATTTGTTGTTAAACTATATAACATTCCTATGGGTAATGATTGTTGCCCTAGCCCACAATTATTGTGATAAGAATATGGCAAACCTTCTATTTGAGCATAATTATTTTTGCCATTTAAAGCCGTTAGTTTTCCTCTAATGCTAAATTCAACATAAACCATCTTCCCTATTTTTATATAGTACCCTCTTTGAGTGTCATATGTAACAGTTGGTGCAGTTTCATTCATTGCTCCTATTCTTGGTATCCAAGTTCCACTTTCTACTACTCCATTTATTGCACCCTCTACATTAGCTTGTAATTGATTTAAGTTACTTGCACTTATTGCAGGTGCTTGATTATTAACAAAATTAATTTTCTCCATCATTATCACTCTCCAATTCTTTTATTTTTTCTTCTAGTGTTTCTATTTTAGTTTGCATTGCTTTTAAACATGTTAATAAATATTTATCTAAAACATTGCTATCATATTGTTTAACCTCAATTAAATTTTTATCTTCTTCACTTATTGCAAAATCTAAATGTTCTCCATCTACTTTTGCTTTTTCTTTAGTGAAATCAAAGAACTCATCATAATTATCTAGTTGTTCTATTTCATCAATTATAAATCCATATTGATCTCTTTTTTTGTATAAGTCATATTTGTAATCGTAATTATATAAATCAATTCCTTTTAATAGTTCTAGTGCTTTGTCATATTTTTTATCATCAAACTTTACAATATTTTGTTTTGTGTTTTTACTTGAAGCAGCACCATTATTTGTTAGAACTTTTGAATTTGAAACACCAACACCTTCCGCATATACATATCCTCCACCATTTGAAGCATCTAATGTAATATGCCCATTACCTGTTCTTAAAAGTATTCCTCCATTACTTGCAGATCCACTTGAACCACCAGCAAGTATATTTATACTTGAATTAGCATTTACATAATTAGTTCTAACTCGCCCAGTTGCAAATACTTCATAAGTTTGAATACCACTTGCAACCTCTATATGACTTCCATTGTTGTTTAAACCCAAACCATTTATATTAACACCCCTAGAACCAACATTTAAACCACTTACTTCAGGGTTAGTTGTGTTTACTCCTGCTTTTAAATATCCTCCACCTGAAGTGGCTATATTTAATGTTCCTCCACTCACCCTATCGGCACTTATTGATCCAGTTGTTATATTAGCACCATTGATTGTTGTAGTTCCTGCTTTTGATAATTTATTATTTGTAAATGTTGCAATACCTTCTATGTCTACCTTATCTGATTTAATAACAGTAGAACTTGCATCATCATTAATCTTCATTATAATTTGTGCAGAAGTATAATCTTTGTTATCAACCTTTTTTGCAACTTCTAAATTAATACTATCTGTTGTTTGTTTTATTGTACTAACACTTGTGTTTAAATCATCCTTTGTTGCATATGTTGATTTTACTTCTGATGTTATACTATCTTTTGTTTGAGTAATTGAAGAATTTAATTCTACTTTTGTTGCAAATTGATTAGTATAAAGATTTTCGCACATCATACGAACGAACAAATAAGCATTTTCATATCCCAACATTGTTACTTCATAATCACCTTTTTCAAGTGGTATAGTAGGGTAATCAAAACTTATAGTTTGTATCTTATCTAATAAATATTTTGTGCCATCTTCATTAATGGAAACTTTTTTATTAACTACACAAGTTTGTGTATCATAATCTAAAACAAACTCATCATAATTATTTTCATCATAATATAACAAGTCATCAGGTAATTCATAATCTATATAATATTCATCACATTCAAACCTTATTGTCCTTGATTTAGGGAATAAGTTATCACTAGGGAATAAGTTTTCACTAGGATATAAATAACTTATATCTTCGTTTTCAGTAGGATATATTTTTATATAGATTGGTTCACTTTTATTTATACTATCTAAATAAACACTTCCATATCCATCAACCGCTTTAGTTATATCTGCAATATCATTTATTTCACCTTTTATTTCATTAACTGTTTGTGATATTTGAGATATTGCAGTATTTTGTTGATCTATTGTTTCATTCATTTCTGATACAGTTGATTTAACTTCATTCTCATTAATTTCTATTTCAGCAAACTTTTTATTTAAGTATTGATATGTATAATACTTAATACTACTTATTACTTCTTCATCTATCATAATGATAGTTTTATCTTCATAAGACATTAACCCATCTACATAACATTGATTATTTTTTAATATTACACTAGATGTAGTTTCTTCATGTTTAATAAAACTTGTTGCTTCTCCAATTTCTATTTGAGGTTTTATAACTTCTTTTTCAAAAGTAACACCGCTAGGAATACTTAAAATTGTTTGAGTTACTTTATATGGACTTGATAATGTAATACTTTGGTTTATATAATTACCTACATAAACTCTATCAGTACCATCAAATGAATATAAAGAAAGACTAACATTGTCTGTTAGTCCACTAATTGAATAACTTGTATTATCCTTTAGTAAATAAATCATTTCTTCATTGGTACTAGATCCTTTTAAATCAAATTCTATTGTATCAGTAGAAGTTCCATTTAAAGTTATTGTTCCATCGCCATTATTTTTAATTTCCACACCATTTATTTTACTTGTTATAAAATCAATACCTAGTATGTTTTTGTTAGAAGAAATAACATTTACATTATTACTTGAAGTACATTCTATTTTTAATTCAGGTATTTCATAATTACCTGCATCATATAGAACTAATAAAGATGTTCCATTTTTAGTGCTTGATAATTCATCTGTTACTACACTACTTGAAACTTTTAATCTATCTTTAACCCATTTATGAGAAGCACAACTATTTTCTTCTTCTTGAATTTTACATAGTTTTTGTAATCCTTTATATTTGGCTGCATCATACACCAAATTACCATCAACTATTTTCCAAGCATTTAATTTATCAATTTCTTTATCATACCATTTTTCAATTGTGGAATAACCTTTAGGAATTTCACCTGTATATTCAGTACATTCTCCTAAATCACATACGATTAGTCCACCTAATGAAGCATGACAAACATATCCATTTTTATCTAATATGTATCTTAATTTGTTGTAATCAAATGTTTCTTCTTCAGGAATTATAATTTCTTCTTCCATAGATACACCTCCTATACCTTACCTATTGCTACCCAATGAAATGAAGTAGCAGTAGCAGTTGTTCTATTTATATAAATATCAAAAGCATCTACATCTGTTCCACCTTGTCCTATTGAAAAACTAAAAACTTGTGGTGCAGAACTTTGTCCAATTATAAATACTGCTGGTTTTTTTGAAAATGCAGTAGGGAACTTAACCGCCATATTATAAGTTGTGTTAGCAGCAGTAGGTGTTATTGATACCTTACCCCATTGAATACAAAAACCATTATTCAATCTAAAGTTTCCACTATTTTCACCATTGTTAAATAATGCTTCTATTAATATTGGTTTTCCACCTCTTAATATCTCCATATCAGTAGAAAAATGAAATTCCTCTACATCACATAAATATCTATAAATTAAATGAGCATTTACACTATCCCACATACCAATAGAAGTATTTGAAGCACCATTACCTCCATATACTTTACAATTGTGATTATATTCGCCATTTCCCGAACTTTGAAAAAGTAAGTTCTTTTCGTTGTCACTTCTTCTTTCTCCACCTATAAATGTATAATCACTTAAATAAGTTTTTGCCATTTTTACATCTAATGTATCAGGTTCAGTTGCAACTCCACCTATTGCCATACTATGTCCATCATTACCAAAGTTCATTAAGGTAAAACTTTCTGCTACATTAGTGCTTTTTACCACTTCTTCAAAGTAATCTTTAATAGTTAATCTAAAATCATAAACATTATCTATATTTAAAGCAATGTTAGTTACTACCCAACTTGTATTAATTGAATATCCACTTAAAGTATTTCCTATTGTGGTCCATGTATCTACACTTGATAATTTATATTGAAGTGTATAGGTACTATCATTTTTACTATTTAATGAAGTAATTGTACTTTTAACACTTACTTTAAAGTTAATTCCCTCATCATTTAATGTTCCATCTACATTACATCTTTCAACTTTAAATGTACTTATAGTAGGTTTAGAATATGCTAATACATTAAATGTTGTTGAATAACTTGTACTTCTACCTCTTTTATCAGTAACAGTTGTTGTTATAGTGTTACTACCACTTGTTTTTAATACCCCTGTTGTAAATGTCTTTGATGTATAAGAGCTTCCATTAATAGTTGTTTTATAGGCACTTATACTAGATCCACTTCCTGCACTTGCATTAACAGTTCCAGTTATTTTACTTTCATTTTGAATATAAGCACCAAATTTACTTGCTAAACCACTTGTTGCTTCTGCTAATGTTATTCCTGATATTGTAGGTTTTACACTACTAGGAATTGTCCCTGTTGCGGTTTTTGTACTTGTTCCTACTGTTGAACCGCTTGAACTTGTTTTTGTTGTCAATTTAAAGGTTACTGTACCTTTTGTTGCACTAGGTAATTTTGCATATATATTATTTAATTCAGTACTTGTAAAAGTTACATCAGTTCCGTTTGTTATACCATTTACGGTTTTAATAGTAGTTCCTCCTACTGATATTGTTAAAACATCATAAAAACCACTATTATATTTTGTTATTGGAATATCAATAGCATTTCCAAATGTAAAACTACTTATTGAACCTAAAACACTTGCAGCAGGTTCAATAGGTAATGAATAAGAATATGTACTATTTCTACTTGAACCACTACCACTATATATATTTAAACTTAATGAAGTTGTTCCACTTGTTTTATTTGATATTGTAAACCAATCAGTAGTATATACAATACTTGAACTCCATTGACTAGGACTAGCACTTTTTAAAGTGTGAGTATCTTTTAAACTACTTTGTAAATATGTTTTCATATAGATAGGGAAGCCAAAATATGATTGGCCCGTTACTGTACCTACTGTTACCCTAACTCTATATTGCATATCTGCCCCACTTCTTCGCATTTCATAAGCAGGTTGTATTGGTATATCAGGGGATGAACCCCAACTTTTAGAAGTTAAATTTACAAATGCCATTTAATCACCTCCTAATATGTTACTTTCTTAAAGTCTAATGAACCATTTGCTCTAGGTATAAAAGCAAATTGTCCAACTCTTAAACTATTTAAAAAATGTCCATCAGTTATATATAATGTATTGTTTGATACATAAGCAACTTCTTCACCATTTTGAACAAATTGTATTCTTTCATTTGTTTGTCTTAAAATAATATCACTTGTTATAGATCCTAATTCTAATACTGGTTGTCCTTCTTCGTTTTGATAACCTCTAATGTATGAAGCAAGTTCTCTAAATTGTGCTTGTGTTTCACCTTCTACATTTTCAACCATTAAAACTACTTCACTAAATTTTGCTTCTATTCCATCTGCTTGTATTGTAAATTGTGTTTCAGTAGTTTCTCTAAACTCATCAAATGTTCCAGTACTTACATATTCACTTGCTACATCTAATCTAATTTGTTCATCTGTTTGTTGTATTAATGAAGTATTATTAACAACTTCTTTTCTAATTTCCTCTAATTCTTCTTCAACAATTAAAGCCATATCAAACCAAGTATAATCATCAAAATTATCACTATCGACTTGAATGTTATCTACCAATTCCCCTCTATATCTTCCTACTGTTTCACCATTGTTTTCAGTAAATGTTACACCATCATCACTATATTTAATGTGTAAATAAGAGCTTTTTCCATCTGCACCATTTTGCCCAGGACTTCCATTTTGCCCATCTGCACCTTTTATTAAACTCCAAGTATAGGCACTATATGAAGTTGGTGCTGTTGATGAACTTGTACTTGCTACACCCATATATTTAGAAGCATCAGTAGGGGTTGATGTCATTGGGTTTCCATTTGCATTAATACTATATCTTACATAGAAATAATATGTTGTTCCATCTTTTCCTGTTTCCCCTTGTATTCCTTGCTCTCCTTGTGGTCCTGCTGGTCCTGCTGGTCCTTGTATGTTTCCAACATCTTGCCAATCGTTATCTTCTACACACCATACATACATATTTCCTTGAACTATATAAGCATCTCCAATATTTCCAGTAGGATGAGCTGCTTTTAATTCATCTAAAGTATTATAAGAACCTAGTATATTAACACTTGTTCCATCACTACCTTTTAATGCTAATACAATGTTGATTTTCTTGATTAATGAATAAGTTTCTTCTCCATCAACATAAGTAAATGTAATTGTATAATCGTTTTGTATATTACTAATTTGAGTATTACTACTTACTCCAAATCTAATGTATGTATTGGTTTTACTTGTTGTAATACCTGTATTATTACCACTTATTGAAACTGTTGGTGTTATTTGTTTCCCTTTAAAATAACCATAAAAGTTTACATCATAATTTTTAGTTTCTAATGGTATGTTATCTTTATCAGTTGGAATAGTTAAATTGTATTGTGATAGATCCACACTAAAATAATTGATACTATTTGCTAATTCATTTATCTTTTCTTCATTTAGTTTATAATCACTTTCAATTTTGCTTATTCCTTCTTTGATTGCTTCACTTTCTCCAATTTGAATACCTGTTAAAGTATCTTTTGTTTCTCCTAATGTAATTGTCATATTTTCAGGTTTTGTTAATGGTGTTTCCTTTTTAGTTAATAGGTATGTTTTAGATATTCCATGAGGTGTACTTTGTACTCTTATGTACTCATACATTTCAAAACTATCTATACTTCCATCAACTACATTTAAATCAATAGCATTTAATTCTAAAGTACTTTTTAACATTACTCCTTGTTGATTTAATAAATCTTGTCCTTTAGTTTTTAAATTACTTGCTACTGTTACATCATTCCATGTTGTTTCTTCAGTAGGTGCAACTATCCACCCATATTTATTAAGTGCATCTTCATTTACAAGATAATCTAAACCATCATTAACACTTTCTATTGTTAGTCTTGATTTAGTTCCATCTTCATTTTCTACTTCTACACCTAATGGAATAACTACTGAATATGTATTAGAAGCATCATTTTCTATTGTTATGTCTTTTAAGTTTTCACCAAATTCAATTGTTTGTAATGAAATAACTTGTCCTACATCACCTTTAAAATCATCTACCCAATCTAAATAGTTTCCATCATCCTCATATCTAACATAGAAATAACCACCTATATTTAATAACTTATCTTGTATCTCTTTATAAGTAGTTGAATAGTTTGTATTACTTCTATTTATGTATTCATTAGTATCTAAATTTGCTCCTGTTGTTTTACCTATTTTAAATTGTTTATCCACATCTACTTGTGAATTATGATTATCAACAAAGAACTTAAATAAATCTTCTGGGCTTCCTTGAAATTCATAAGGTCTTACCACACTATCAAATAAAAAAGCAAGAATACTTTCACATATTACTTGCTTTGATTTATCCATATTTTGTTGTTCTTTTATTATTCTACCTTTAAAGATAGTTTTGTTATATTTCTTCAAAACAATACTAGGTACTAAATGTTCCAATTTGTCAAAGTTAGGATGAGTAGAGCTAATACTAAATTCTAGTTCTGCTATCTTGTTTACTTCTTCTTTTAATTTAGGATTTAATAGATAATAACCATGTTCACTAGGAACTTTTAAATCATGAAGTAGGGAAGTGTCATAATTAATTCTATACATTATAACTTGCCCTCCCTATATGTAATTGTTAATGTTCCTGTACCACTTGTTACTTCTATTATATTTTCTCCCTCTTTAAAGATAATATCAGGACTTTGTAGAGTACCATTTACTACAAAAGTTTTACCTTCAAATGTAAATTGCATACTTGAAGTAGAAGTTATTGTAGGCATCACCCATTTTCTAGTATTAGTTAATCTTAATGTTCCTACACCTGTTATTGTTTTAATTGTTTCAACCTTTTTAAGTCTATATGGTTCTAAAATACAATCTATACTTAATAAACCTACATTCCTATCACTTGTTAAAGGATTTAATGTATATCTTCCTACATAGTACCAATTAGGATCTTCACTAAAAGTTAAAGGCATCTTTTTACCATGTAAATATGTTGATAGTTTTAATAAAGTTGTTTCCCAATCTACTCTTTTATCTTTTAAAATAAATTCTAAAGTATAAGATATGTTTTCATACTTTACATCACCAGTTAAAGAAGTAGTTAGGTCTAACTCTCCATCTCCACCTTCAATACTTACATAGTTTGTTTTAGGAAGGGGAAAAGGTCTTTCTTTTGGTCTTAATATTAGTCCAAAATCATTATAACTATCTTTGTCACCAAATTTAATTGTATTCATTATCTCCCCCTCCTTCTATCATCTGCTAATTGTCCTAATGCTCTATCCATTGGACTAGCAATAGCACCTACTAATTCACCTGTACTTAATACTACTTGTTGATTACTCATTATTTCAGTTAAGTTAGAGAATAAGTAAATCAATTTATCTAATTTGTTTTCTATTCCACCATTATTACTACTTACTGCATCACTAATCATTCCCATAATGGTGCTAGTTCCACCTACTATTTCACTTCCTGCTTCTCCACCTACTTGTATGTTTCCATTAGGTGAAATACCAAATGCAGTAGGTTTATCTAATAACATTGGAGCTCTTACCGCTTTTGCATACCAATCTATTCCTAGTTTTGGTATAGAACCTTTTACTAAATCACCTATACTCCATCCTTTAGGAGTTATAGCGAAATGAGGTAATTTAATTTTTGGTAATTCTACTTTAAATTTAAAAAATCCTTTAATTTTATCAACTACACCTTTTACAATATCTCGTGCTTTTTCTATTGGTGAAGTAATAGCATCTTTGATTTTATTGAATGTGTTTACTACACCATCTTTAAGACTATTAATTTTTGATGTAACATTATCTTTTAAATTTGAAAAGAAATTTTTAACACTTTCAATTCCTTTTTTAATTCCATTTACTGCACTATTAAAAGCACTTTTTATTTTATCCCATAATTTTATCCAAAATTCTCTAAATCCTTCGCAATTATTCCATAGATAAATAAATGCACTTACTAATAATCCTATTGCAGTTATTACTAATCCTATTGGGTTTGCCTTTAGTACGGTAAAGAGTGCCTTTACAATAGGAATAAATTTTTGAACTTTAGCAGCGATATTTAAAGCAAATAAACTACCCATAAATCCTAAAACAATTGGTGCTAGAATATTGATATTATCTATAATCCATGTAATTAATGGTTGAGCTTTTACTAATATTTCTGCTAACAATATCTTTCCTTGTGTAATTAATGGTTCTATTTTTGCCATTGTATCGGCAAGTTTCATGTTTAAATTTGCTTGTGCTTCATTGTTTGCAATTACATCACCATTAACTTGTTTGTATGTTTCACTTGCTTCTCCATATAAACCATTTAATGTTTCTCTTATTAGTTTTTCTCTTTCTTGTGTAGATGTACATTTTAATAACTTCTCATTAAAAGCATCTTCACTTACACCTGCCCAATTTAAAGCATCAGCAAGGGGGCCTGTTACTTGTCCTACCCTTGCAGTTTCATTAGCAGCTTCGGCAAGTCCTTCAAGTGGTAAACTATCTCCAAATGTTGCATACACACCAGTTAATACATCTGTCCATTGTGATAGATCCTTTTCGTTATTAGTCATCATTGCTAAATGGTTTGCAGTTTCTATTGCAGTATCATCTTCACCTAAAATACCAAACAAAGTTGTAAATGTTTGTTCTGCTGTTCCTGCTGCTTGATTAGTAGTTTGAAATGTAGTTTCTAACTTACCATAATCTTGTCTAAATTCTCTTGTTGCTTCTACACCAGCCACAGAAGCAGTTACTACACCTGCCAAACCTATTGCCATTTTCTTTCCTAGTTCTCCTGCTTTGTTTCCTATGTCTTGAAAACTAACAGATAATTTATTTTTGGCATCTTCTCCATTTTTAGCAACATCATCTAATGCCTTTTTAGTTTCATCTACACCATCAATAGCAAGTTTACCTAAAAGACTAAATACACTTGTTCCTGTCATATTTCACCCTCCTTTCTTATTGGGGTTTGAAATTCTTTAATATATTTTTTGCATTATTTTTTACTTCTTCTATATTTTCGGCTACTTCAAAACTAGGTTTTTCCTCATTCCTAGATATAATTTCTTCTTTCCATTCAACATAAGATTTTTCTTTCATTGGAATACTTAAATACAATTGCCACATCTTTTCCTCATCTATTTGTTTGTAAATTGTATCTATTCCATCACTTAATCTACCTTGAATTATTAAATTATCTAAAAATAAAAAGGGACTTGAATATCTTTTAAATATCAAGTCCCAAAAATCTAATTCACCTATTTTACATATTTTGAAGCAGCCTTGATAAAATCCATATTTCTTTTGAAAAAGTCAATTATCATTTCAAGGAATGTAACACCATCAAGTTCTTTAACTTCTTCTAATTTTAAATTACTAGTACTAGATAATAGTTTATATATATCTTCTTCACACTTATCCATACCTACTAAAATAATTTGTGCTATTTCAGTAAATACTCCAATACCTGTAATCATAGAAATATCATCACTACTAATACTTTTCTTTTTAGATACTTCTTTTGCTAATGTTTGTATCTCATCTTTTTGTAATATACTAGAAAATTTATTAACACCAATCTTACCTATGATACTTGCCATTGTGAAAATATCAGGTGCTTTTGGTGTTTGTAAAATATATTTTGGTGTTTCTACTACTTCCTTAACTTCTTCCATGTGCTACACTCCCTTCAAATTAAACTGTTTCTACTGGAAAATAAAATTCTATTCCTAATTCTTCAAAATTATCAGAACTAGTTGGTGCTACTGCATCAAATTCTAATGCCATAACTCCTTGTTCTTTATTCTTTAATTCAAGTTCAAATGCACTTAAACAAATTGCTTTAGGGAATTTTACTATAATTGCTTTCCCTTCTGCTGTATATCCTACAAATCCTAAATTATCTAAATAGATATTAGTTTTACTAGGTTTGTATTTTTCATAACCTGATACACTTGCACTACTATCTTTTACTAGTCCTAGTGCTGGAACTAATGTTTCTTTCTTGTATTCTGCTAGGTTAATAGTCATTTTACCTGTTTCAGATACTTTTACATCAAATCCTTCTACTTTAACAGCTTTGCCATCTACTTCAAGATCTAAATATTCTCTTTCATAAGCAACTTTGTTACCACCATTAGAAGCACCTAGTTCTTCATAAGTCCAATCATTACTTTCAAAAACTAGATTATGTACTAATATTCCCGCTCCTAATGGAACATTTTTAGCAGTATCTGCTGTTATTGCATGTTTTTTTAGCATATATTACACTCCTTTCATTGTTTTAGTGTCTAAATATATTTCCATCTTTTTTAAGTTTGCTTCTCTTATGAACAATTTGTTTCTATATGAAACATAAATAGTTCCACCATTCACAATTGCTCTATAATCATTAAACTTTTCTTTTACTTGTTCTTTGATATTGACTAAATCTAATTCATTACCTCTATGGAATACAACTAAAATAAACTCACCATTAGTTATATTAGTTTCATATTGATAATCGTTTTCACTATATTCACCTACTGCATATGGATAGGTATGTTCACCTGTATATTCTCCATACTCATAATTAATACCTAAACTTAATAACTCTTTATTGATAACCTTTAATAGTTCTTTCTCCATTATTTCATACTTCCTAATTGTGATTTTAAAACTTCTTTTAACATGGTTTCATTCTGTTTAAAAGCATGGTGTAATGCTCTAGTTGGTGTTTTACCATATGTATGATGGAATTTTCCATCTTTCTCATCATAATAAAACCATCCACCTTTTCGCCCATCATTATTTAAAGCATATTCACCAGTTCCATACTCTTCCCAAATAGCATTTTCTAAAGGGTTTCCTACATAAGCAACCATTCCATCTTTATCAACTAAATTAGTCCACTTATCAGCGGTTTCACCAGTTCCCCTTCTAGTTCTCTTTGCTGCTTGACTAGCAAGTTCACTACTTCCTTCTTCTAACCAATTCAAAAGAATATTTTGTATTTGTTCGTTTACTTCACCAGTAAAATCTTCAAATATTACTTCTCCTGCTTTTACCATAGCCATATTAATCACCTATGTATTTAAGAAATATCTCTAAATGATAATGTAATCCCATTGGATCATCAATAAATGTTATATCGTATTCTTTATTATTATGAAATGCTTTTAGTTCAAGTTCACTTTTATCAATATCAACATAATCACATACAAATACATGAGTGCTTTCTACTATTTTAGAATTGAATTTTATTCTATCAGTAGTTTCACTCATAAAATCCATAAATCCATGAATAGTTTTATAATCTACCCATGTTGGTTCCTTTTCCCCTATATCATTTTTTATTTGGCTTTTAACTTTAAGAATTAAATTAGTATTTCCACCTATTTTTTTCATTAAAATCTTGCCCTCATATAGTTTTCACAAAAATTAAATAGTTCAATAGGATAACCATTTATAGTATTATCTTTTGTCCTTTGTACATAACTTACATTGTGTCTTGATATGCTTTCACTTGCTACATTTGAGTTTTCCTTACCTTGTTTGATAAGTTCCCAATCTAACAAATCAATAGCACCTTCTATAACATCAATAGGGTACTCTATTTTAGTTATTAGTTGGTTAGGGTAATCATATAAAGGTTCAATGGTTTTAACTCCATTTTCAAGGCTTATAACAGTATATAAACCTTTATTAACTCCATCACTTATTTCAATAGTATCTAATGACTTTAAATAAGGACTTGTACCTTGTATAACTCCACCCTCTACACTAGCATTAAATCTAATTAATCTATTTTGAAAATTATTGTTTGTATGTTTTCTAATAGTATTTTCAATTACACTTAATTTTCTAGTTATTACATCATCATCAATATCAACAAATTTTGTATAGCGAGATTTTAAATCTCCTGCACTTATTAACATAGTTTCACCTCTCTTTTAAAAATTAAAGAGAGGTATTAAAACCTCTCTCATTAAACTGTTGCAGTTTCTTTCATTTTAGCAACAATAACTTTAGTTTCATTAGTTAATGCTACTACATACATTTTATCACCAGTAATTTCAGTAGAACGATTTCTAGCAATTCTATCAGTTTCTACATTTGTATCTCTTTTTAAGAAAATTGTTAATGCTGGTGAAGCATCTTCTACTTCTGTATTTTCTTCTAATTTAACGATTGGATTTAAGTAAGCTCCACCTTCTACTCTAACTCTTTTAGATGATACGATACGAGCATTACCAACCATACCAATTTCTCCATCTACCATTACTTGATTTCCATATTTAGATTTATCAATAAAGTTTGGATCTAATCTTAATTGAGTTGCTTGTTTTGGATGTACAAACATTGCTTTTTCTGTATTTGTTTCTTCTTCAAATAAATCAATTGCTTTTACGATTTCTTCATATGAAATAGCTCCACTTGCTGTATATGAAGTAGGTGCAGTTATTAATTCTTCATAACCATCAGTATCAGTTTTACCACCAATTGATAAAGCCATTTGATTAGTTAATTCTCCTACTGGGTTTCCATAACCACTTAATACTGCTTCATCAGTTAAAATTCCACCAATAGCAGCTTTTTTGATTTCATATTGTTTACTTGATACTGCCATTTGTCTTACTGGAATATCTTCACCTTCAGCAACATCTACTGCTTCTCCAATATAAGCATATTTAGGTACTGAAATTGTACTTCCTGCTTGTCCTTGTAAAGTTGTATCAACTTTTGCATAAGGGATAACTCTTACCGCCTTATCTACTTTTGCACTAACCATATCTGCCATTACTTCAGGGTTAATTAATTGTGCTAATTTTGTTCCATTAGTTTCTAATGCCATTTTAATTCACTCTCTCTCTCTTATTTTTGTTTTAATTCGTTGTAAACATCAGGATTTTCATTAAATAATTTTGTTCTTTCTTTATATCCCATTTTTTCAAATTGTTCTTTAGTAATTGCATTTTCATTACTATCAATTTTAGGAAGGTTGTTTACATCTACCACCTTTTTAGTTTCAACTTCAAAGTTTTTAGGAAATGCTGTTTTAATTTCTTCTACATCAAATCCTTTTAACTCTCCATTTTCAGTTAATGATAAATCTTTACATCTTTCTTTAATTTGGAACATTAAATATTTCAAATCGTCACTAACTGCTTTGGCACTTAATAATTCTTTCTCAATTGCATTATCTAGTTTTAATTGAGCATTTTCTTCTCTTAATACTTTTATTTCACTTTCATAAGTACCAACCTTACCTTGTAATTCTTCATTACCTTGATTAGACTTTTTAAGTTCTGCAATTAGTTTATTAGCTTCATCTTTTTCTTTAGTTGCTAATCCTAATTGACTTGTTAAATCATCAATCTTTGATTTACTTTCATTAATGCCTTTCCCATTCTCATCCATGATAGCATCAATAATTTCTTTCATTGCTGCTTCATCAACATTTTCAAGTTTGCTAAAAACTTGCTTTAAAAAATCTCTATTCATAAAATATTTCCTCCTACGATTTTTTACGAGTATCACTCATTAGATTTCATATTCCCATTTGTTCTTTTACGACTTCATTAGGGTTAAAAGTCAATTTAGAAAACTAGAGCGATATATTTTTATATCCCTCATACAAAAGATATTTCTTTTTCCTTGTATTAAAAAAAGCACTAATTATTTCTTAGTACTTTTCTTAACTCTTTTAGGTTTTTCTTCTTCTACTTCTTTTGGTTCTTCTTCTATCATTTCAAAGTATCTTGTTTTAGTTACTTCTTCTGCTCTTTCTTTTGTGAATGAATATTCTTTACCTACTACATAATATTCTCCAGTAAATTTATCTTGAACATTCTCTTTGCACACACATTTTACTTTCATTTCTTACCTCTCTTTCTATAAATAAGGTTTACACATTATCTATTACTATTTTTCTTATCAAATCCCCTACCCTACCAATTAAACACCCAAAAAACATTGTTTTTCTAATGTTTCACCCCTCCCCTATCGCTTAAACGGAGTAGGGGATTGACATTTAATTGTCATTGTAGGTTTACACTACTTCCCTTGCATTTTCGCTATTCTTTTGTTTGCTTCCTTTATAACTTTTTCTATTTCAGGATCATCTTCTAATACTTTGTAATAACCTTTTTTATAATCATCATAGTTTTTAACATTGATTAGTTTTTCTACTTCTTCACCATATTCATCTTTTATTTTTGCACTCTTTGTTCTTGTCTTATCTACTGCCCATCTAGGTCTAGTTAATAAGATACATCTACAATTAATATCTTCTTCCGCTCTACCAAACTTGCCTGGTGCTTTTACTTTTCTTCCACCTATTTCAAAATAATCATCAACTTCTACCCACTCACCATCTAATTTCCTATGGTTCTTTCTAGTCTTACCATCTAATGTAGCATCCCATTGTTTTACTACATCTGCACCTTGTTGTTTTGCTTTCTTCATAGAATTTAACTTTGCTTCTGCTGTTATCCTATGTCCTTCTGTTCTTGCTATCCTATAAGACTTGTATAATTCCTCATTAGTAATTAATGATAATTGGTTTGCCATATCTCTATATGTAGTTGCACTTGCTAAACCTCTAGTGATTGTATCTTTTATCTTTGTTTTAAAATCGTTCATATTAACATTTAATCTATCTGCAAATGTCATATGTCCTAATTGTTTAAATAAAGATTTAGATACTTCTTCTTGGTTAATAGCAGTTATAACGGGTACACCTTGTTGCATTAATGAATATTGCACCCCTATATACCCATCTTCATACATATGATTAAGAAAATCTTGAACATTAGTTATATTGTCTTGTTTAAGTACCCCTAAAATAGCATTTATTTGACTTTCTAGGGACTTTTGATAGTTTATTTGATAGATAACACTTTGTGTTTCTTCTCGGGCCTGTAATAGTCTTAATCGCCCCTTAACATCTGCTAATGCTTTTACATATGTTGTTTCTAATTGTTTCAACATTGCTTTTTCATTGTTAAGTAATGTTTGTTCTATCTCTTTATTGTATTTATCCATAAAAAACACACCCCCTATTCAATAGTAGGTGTTTCTTCTGTTTCTTCTTCAATTGGATCATCAGTAGGTATGTTTGCCAATTCTTCACTAGCAGCATTAATATCTATTGTTTCCTGTTTAGGCAACTTATCTTTAATATCTTCATAATCAAGTTCTAGTTCTGCACATACTTGTTCTTGTACTATTTCTTTTCCTAATATAGTTGCTACATTTAATAGTGTAGCTATATTAGTTTGTTTAGTTTGTGCCTTGTTTAATTCTATTGTTGCATTGTCTACTTCATTTGTTATCATTTCTCTTTCAAACTTGAAATAAACATTTTTTAAAGTATAACCAGTTCCATTTACTTCATTGATTTCATCAAGTACTGGTTCTAGTATTCTTCTTAATAATTTCTTTGCTCTTTTTTCTAGTCCTTCACATTTTAAATCTAATAATGTATATCTTGACTTAATAACTATATTAGTTATATTTCCATCACCTACATTATTAGAGTTAAAAGCAAATCCAAATCTATAAATGTTCTTTTCATCAATTTCCATTTGTGTTTTTCTTGCTTCATATGGAATATTAACTGTTTTTACATCTACATCTCCATTTTCATCAGTACCTACAAATTTTCTTGATTTAACATTATGTATTAGTTCTTCTATGTTATCTCCTTGAAAACCTTTAACAACATAAAAGCCTTGTGATAAATCAACTAAATCATTTGATAATCCACAATTCATTAAATCATAATCATCAATATGTTCTTTAATTGCTTTTAAATCACTTGTTTGTAATTTGTTGTTTTCAATATCCCAAAATGGAATAAATCCAAATGTTTCATATGTTAAACTACCTTTTTCATCTTTGTAAATGATATGAGGTCTAGGATTAATTTCATAATATGTATCTACTTTAATTTGTCCATCTCGTTCTTCATAGTATGTTGTATAATCTCTATCCCATACTTGAATTTTAGTAATTACCTTATCTTCTGTTATGTCATATTCAGGGTAATAATAAATTATATGGTCTTGTTTATCACTAGCATATTTGCCTTCTACTTGTACTACTTCAATATTTCCACATGCTTTAAAACATAATCTATCTTCTTTGTTCTTATATCCATATAACCATGCTCTACCTTGTCTTATGGTATAACTTAATAAATCACTAAATTCATCTTTAAAATCATCTTCAAAGTATTCATCTAAATACATTTGTAGTTGTGGATCATCACTTCTTACTATTCTATCTTCACCACTTAAAAAATAATTAACACATTCATCAACATTTTCTTTAAAGAAATTACTAGGTTTCTTTATGTTGCTTCTTGTTTTATCTTCTTGTGGTTGTCCATCTTTATCTATGTAAAATATTCTATAATGCCTAATATCATTATCGCCATTGTAGTATCTTTCACCTACTCTTGCTTCTTGCTTTTTTGTACTTACTTTATCTTTATCTATGTATGTTTTTATCTCACTTATACTTAACATAATTCAACTCCCTTCTAATATAACCATTTACTCTTATTAAATCTTTCCATTGCATACCTAAAAGCATCTAATAAGTGGTTAAAATCATCTATTGGTTTATTTAATTTATTTCCAAACTTATCTTTATCCCATGTGTAGTTACTTATTTCAGTTAAGAAATTAACACATCTAGGATGGATGATAATCTCAAAATCTTGTATGTATTGAATACCATTGTTAATACTGTCTTTACCTTTGTTAGCAGCACTCACTCTATAAAGTCCTAGATTTCTTAATTCATCTATACTTTTTGGTTCTGCACTATCTGCGGTTATTTGCTCTTTTGCATATCCCATATCTAATATGTTTTGATATATTGCTCTATTTGACAAACCTTTTTCATACATTTCATCAAATACATATATCTTCATATTTTTTCTATCTACTAAACCACAAAATAAAGCACTTGGATCGTTTGTGTAACCAAAGTCTAATCCAAATGCACTTTCTAAATCATTCTTTATTATGTAGTTTTTATCGTTCTTATCTTCTAATTTGTTATATTCTTCTCTACTTATTAATGTAAATTCTTCTTCTTTGAAGTTCTCATATACTAACCCATCAACAATACCCCAATTACCTAAACCTGCTACTTGGTATCTTCTAGGGTTATTGACTTTCATTTTCTCAAATACATTTCTATCACTTTCATCTAACCATTCATTACATAAATAGTTTGTAGTGATTGCAAGTGTATCTTCACTAGGATTATCAAAGAACCTTTTCTTTATCCAATGCTTCTCATTCCATGGGTTAAATGTTAGTGTTATTTGTTTAAATAGTCCTTTAGGAACTTCACCACGAATACTTTCATCTAACATATCAAAATCTTCTTCATTAGTTATTTCATATGCTTCCTCAATCCAACACCAACATAAGCAACCAATGTCTACTGAAATTGATGTTACTTTAAGTGGATCATCTAAACCTCTAAATAATATCTTTTGGCCCGTTGGAATATATGTAATCTCTAAAGGGTTTGTAGTAAATGCCCAATGTTCATCTACTTTTAATTTATGTATTGCCCATTTTAAATCACTAAAACAACTATCTTTTAATGTTCTATATGTTTTACGAACAACTAATAAATTTGCTTGTGGGTATTTCATTAATTGACTTATACACCATAAAGCCATTGTTTTAGATTTCTTACTAGCACGACTTCCTTTAACTACTCTATATCTTTTTTTACAGTTCCAAAAGTCTACATAACCTTTACCAACCATATCTTGCATTGATATTCTTTGTACTTTATTCTCTAATATCATCATCTATCACTACTGGAATTGCACCACTATGTTCTACCTTGTCTATTGGTTTTTGTCCTAATGTATCTCTTATTACTTCATATGCTTTTACATTACCTTTATTAGCTTCTCTTATTAATGCTAATGTAATGTTTACATATTCATTATCTGTTTCAGTTCCTTTTGATAAAGCATCTTCTAATAAGTCTTTTAACATTTTCTTTTCTTGTCTTGCTTTACCACTAGCAATACCACCTTTTCTACCTATTTCTCTTACTTCTTCCTTGCTTCGTTTGTTTGTTGGTATTAGGTTTTCTTCGTTCAATGGTATCACCTCGCTTTATTTCATCTTCACAATCTTTTTGTTTAGGACACCTTTTGCATTTGTACCTAAAACAATAATATAAATCAATTAGGGTTTCCTTCTTATCTTTGTTCATTTCACTAAATGATTACCTTAATCTTTCTTTTAGTTCCATCTAGTATTGCTTCTGTTGGTGTATTATCTGTTGGAGTAAATCCTAACTTCTCACCATAACCACCATACTCTAAAAATGAGTTAGTCATTAAGTAGTGCATTTGTTTCTTG
>JAZLDV010000143.1:0-3675 GCA_045614925.1 Coprobacillaceae bacterium
AATCACCTCATTTTCTATAAAATATATCATAATCATAAACAAAAGAAAAGGAATAACATTCGTCATTCCCTTACACTTTATTTTTCAGTTATTACTTTTTTAAGTTTCTTTTCAAATTCTCTTCTAGAAAACATAATAATAGCACCACAACCCATACATTTAATTTTAATATCTGCACCCATACGAATAATCTGCCATTGATTTGATTTCTTACAAGGATGCTGTTTTTTCATTTCAACAATATCATTTAAATCATAACTGTGTTCAACCATCATTATTCTCCTTCCCTATTTAAATATGCCTCTAATGTATTTTCTAAAAGCATAGCAATGGTCATAGGCCCTACTCCTCCTGGAACTGGTGTAATTGCATAAACTTTATCTTTTACATCTTCAAAATCAACATCTCCACATAATTTATTATGTTCATCTCTGTTAATTCCTACATCTAATACAACTGCACCTTCTTTTACATGTTCATGATTAAAGAATTTTGCTTTCCCAATTGCTGCAATTAAAACATCTGCTCTTTGACATAATTCTTTTAAGTTCTTTGTTTTAGAATGAGCAATTGTAATTGTTGCATTATTATGTAAACAAAGTAATGCAACTGGTTTTCCTACAATATTACTTCTTCCCACTACTACAACTTCTTTTCCAGTTAAATCATATCCTATTTCATCTAATAAAACCATCATACCTTTAGGAGTACAAGGAACTAAACCCTTTTGTCCTAACATTAGTTTTGCAACATTATCTGGATGAAATCCATCTACATCTTTATGAGGATCAATCAGATCTAAAATAACATCTTCATTAATATGCTTTGGTAAAGGTAATTGAACTAAAATACCATCAACCGTGTCATCCTGATTTAAAGATTCAATAAGTCTAACTAGTTCATCTTGCGTAGTCATTTCGTCTAATCGAATAACATCTGATAACATACCTACATATTCACAGCCCATAGCCTTATTTCTTACATAAGTCTGACTTGCCTGATTATCTCCTACAAGAATAACTGTTAGTTTAGGCGTTCTTTTTCCTTTTGCTTTAAGCTCTTCAATTTTTATTTTTAATTCATCTTTTCTTTTTTTAGAAATTAATTTTCCATCTATTATCATTTTTATCACCAACTTATTTTAATTATAAATAAAATAATAATATTTGTAAATAAAATAAAAACCTTGAGAAATTCTCAAGGTTACTTGCAAATGGCGTCCACGAAGGGATTCGAACCCCTGACCGCACGCTTAGAAGGCGTGTGCTCTATCCAGCTGAGCTACGTAGACATCTCTAACGCTTTGTTATAATAACATACATTTTCTTATTATGCAATATAAAAAATAAATTTTTTTACAAAAAATCACATTATCAATTACAAAACTAAGATTATCTCTAACATTTATAATTTATCAAAAAATAATACAATGGTTAACCCATTGTATTATTTATGATGTACTCTTTTTATTGGTGGAGGTGTGATATCAAATTTGAATATCCCTTTGATGATCAGAAAATAACTAATCATTACTAAAATAGGAATAATACATGATGTAACAAGCATGATTGCTACATTATCTACAAGTTTAACAACAACTTCTTTCGCCTTTTCTGGCAGTTTTGTTGTATTTTCTACAACCTTATCAAAAATACTTAACCATCCACCATCTTCCTTAGTATCTTCACTGCTTAATTCTTCCTCAACCGAACTCATATCAATATGATTCGTTTCTTCTATAAGACAAGTCAAAGATACACTTAATGGAACAACACTAATACATAATATCCCAGCTAATCCTAACTTAATCGCAAGACTTTTCAAATGTAAATAATCCTTTAACAGCGCTACTATTCCTATAATACAGGCAATAGGTATCACAAATCTACATACAACATAACCAATAACTGTGATTAAAAACTTTTCTAAAAAGACTATACATGTTACTAAAAACAAATATGTAGATATTTCAGCTACCTGATTGGCAATTGGAGTTCCTGCATCTCCTGGTATTGCACTTAACGCTGTTGAAGCTGCAGCTGAAGCCGCAGTTAATGCCATAACATTAGATTGTTTTTCATTTAGCACTTCTATTGATCCTCTATATGTTTCAGGATTACTTAATAATTCCGATCCTGTAAAAAACGAAAGCAGTCCTAAAACAGCTAAAGCAACAACAATTATAATTTTCTTCATAATATTCCCCATTTCTACATTCAATCATTAAAATATATTTTTATCTAAATTTGCAGTTAATTATATGTATATATATTATACATTAAAATGTTACATCGTAATATCTTTTCTATGTTAAAATAATATGTAACAACATAAAACAACAATATCCAATAAAAAAACCTATAGATTATTTATCTATAGGTTATTTTTCTATATATTTAATTGCTCTTCTAGGACATATTTTTGCACATTTTCCACATTGATTACATTCACTTTGTGCAATAATCAATGGTCTTACTTTAAAATTAATACATTTTACTGGACATACTCTTGAACAGCCTTTACATCCTATACATAAGTCAGTTATATAATACATATTTTTTAAAAAGAAAGTGAACAATGTTCACTTTCTTAATGATTAACAATCAATTTCAATTCCTGTGTTATATTTAGTGTCATTGATGATTACACTGATTTTGTAATGTCCAGATAATCCACCGAATGTTACACCTGTACGAGTTGATCTTTCATCTGAATCTAAGAATGATCCACAGCACATAGCTTTATTAGGTGTAGCAGTTGTAGAGATATAGTATTGGTGTACTTCTTCACCTTGTTCTAATAATAATAATACTAAGTCCCCTTTAGTGAATTTAGAGAAGAATGTAAATTTATCGCATTCTAATTCAATTCTTGCTTCACATTCTGCTGGTAATTCATCTGCTTCTTTTTCATAAGGAACAATTGTATCCATTTCTTTAGTTGGATCTAATCTACCTAAGATTTGACCTTCACCTAATTCTAAGTTAATTCCATCACAGTATAATTTTAATTTTTCTGCACGATAGAAGTTACCTTTAACTTTTAATTCATATAATTTTTTATCTTCATATACTTCAGTAGTAATTGAATATTGAGATCCACCTACTTGAGCAGCGAATGGCCCTAATGCATCTGAAGGTTCACCATCTTTAGTATATGCAATACCACCTGAGTGTACTAAGTAATGTCCTTCATTATAGTATTCTACGTTACAGATATATGGTGAGAAGAATTCTGCTCCTCTTTCTTTACCATATTGCCATACTTGTTCAATTTCCATTTTTTCAGTATCGATTCTATAACGAACACCTCTAGAGAATGAATCTTTAGCAGGTAATTTTTCTTCTTCAAATTTAGTATCATTATGATGGTTATCGAAACACATAACATCTCCGTTTGGAGTAATTACGTTAGCATGTTGTTCATATTGCCATTCAAAGTTATTTCCTACAGGTTTGAAGAAATATTTTTGTTTTTCTTCTGACCAGTTATTTGGATCACCGATAATCCAATTTAATTCTCCTGTATCATAAACAATATTGATCATAGCGTCTACGTGACGTCCTGATAATGTTAATGAGTTAGTATTTTTGTCATACCATACTGCATTGTTGTGGAACCAGTCTTCATCACTATATGAGCATCCAGCACCATCTCCAGGAGTTAAACAATTTT